>NCBE01000098.1 GCA_002255565.1 Actinobacteria bacterium 21-73-9 | reverse complement strand
GTTGGCGATGTAGCTGTAACTGCCCGCCAGGTGGTTACCCCACCAGTGGCCGAAGATGTAGCCCAGGAAGCCCAGCACGATGGCCGTGCCGACGTGCTGGCTCATCCAGCCGGGCCGGTTCGTCCACGAAGACCCCGATCGAGGTCCCGCGGGAGTCGCCGTGCCGGCCGTCGCCTCGGTGGGTCGCTCGGCGCTAATTGTCATCGCACCATCTCCATTTCTTGACAGTGATCACGCATTACGGGAACTTCTCGGACCCGGCTCACGAGGCCGGCTGCTTCGCGCCGTACGTGGCGTACGGGCTGTAGGGGGTGACGTTGCCGTCGGGGTACAGGCCACCAGACGCCCCGTTGGCGTCGGGGGTGTAGGTCCAGGCGAAGGGCGGCAGGTACTTGGTGTTCTGCGCGTTCTGCGCCTCGGTCTTGGTCGCCCAGGCCATGAAGGCGGTCTTGGAGAGGATCCGGCCGCTGTTGAACATCGCCCCGTGCCAGATGCCGCAGAGCTCGTCGCAGCGGACCATGAACTGACCCTGTTGCTTGGTGTCGGCGAAGGCCACGTTGTTCACGCCCGGGTTGGCGTCGGCCTTGACGCTCAACTGGTACGCCCAGAAGTCGTGGATGACGTCGAGGGACGTCACGTCGAAGACGACCTCGGTGTTGACGGGCAGCAGGAGCCGGTTCGTCTCCATCCCGCCGAAGGCCGGGTAGCGGTAGCTGAACTTCCACTGCTGGGCGATGACCTGGACCACGAGCGGCTGGTCGCCCGCGGGCGACCAGGTGGCCTTGCCCTGGATGGCCGCGGTGTTCGCGGCGACGCCGCCCTGGGGTGCCCAGACCGGGTTCGGCCCCTCGCCGCCGCCCGAGCCGTGGTCGCCGATGAGCGCGACCGTGCCGTAAATCGCGGCCGAGACGACCACGATCGAGGTGATCGTGATCCATCCGGCCTGGACGCCCCGGCTGGCCTTGGCGGCCTCGCCGCCGACCGGGTCGGGGACCCCGGGCTTGTCGCGCCACTTCACGATGGCGTAGCCCATCCAGATCCACACCATGAACACGACCGGCAGGGCGGTGATGGCGAGGATGTTGAAGTCGAACTGGTTCCAGTGGGCCGACTCGGTCATGTTCCCCGGGGGGATGTGCGGTCCGACCAGGAACCACCACAGCAGGTCACCGATCACCGACACGATGACCCACGCGGTCACGATGCGCCGCATCTCACTTCCGTTGTTCATTGGGATATCTCCGTCGTCGTCGCTCGATACCGGTTACTGCTGAACCACGTCCAAGAAGCCGCCCATGAACCCCTGGGTCGACATCGGCCCGCCGTTGCCGTAGAGGTAGCCCAGACCGCAGGGCACGAAGCACTGCCAGTGGTACTCCCCCGTCTTGGCCGGCGTCTTGAAGCTGAAGGTGATCGTGTTGTGCGGCTGCTTCACCGAGCAGGGAGCCACGCCGCACAATGAGAGGTTGCCGTTCACCCCGACCAGCGGGACGCTGAGCCCGAGCGAGGGGACCGTGAAGGTGTGGCCGACGCCGTTGCCGGCGTTGGAGTTGTACGAGCTGTAGGAGGTGCCGTTCAGGGTCGCGACGTTGCCCGTGGTGCCGGTGACCTGGCCGAACTCCTGGTTGCGCAGCGGGCTGCCCGAGTCGTACTGCAGGACCGTCACGTTGATCTGGGTGTTGGCCGGCAGCTGCCAGGTCGTGTCCTGGATCCACTTGCCCTGGGGCGTCTTCACCAGGTAGGAGACCCAGGTCGGGTGGTTCCCGTAGCCGATCGAGCCGACCGTCTGGATCGTCATGTTCACGGGCTGGCCGGCGGGCGAACTGCCGACGAAGTTCACGACGCCCTCGGGCGTGCCGGGGGTCAACAGTCCCATGAGGACCCAGATGATCAGCCCGACGGCGACCACGAAGAGTCCGAGGACGGTCCCCAATCTTCCACTCATCGTCATACCAAGCTCCTTAGCGAAGGGTGCTCACGGCTCCCGATGAAGAGTAGCCAGGACGGCGAATAGATTGAGGACCGTTGTCCGCGAAAACTAAGAACGTTCTTCTCATCTATTCCGGTCTCGCCCTGGCCGAGGCGCTCTGCTGGACGGCGTTCGGGGTCGAGCTGGACCGGGCCCTCACGGGCAATCGCCTGTCGTGGGCCTACGTCTTCGAGTGGCCCCTCTTCTCGCTCTACGCCGTGTACATGGCGCGCAAGATGCTGAGAGAGGAGCGCTCCGTCCCCGCGCCGGCGCCCGTCGATCCGGCCGAGGACGCCGCCCGCGAGGCCTACAACGAGTACCTGCGCCTCGTCCACCACGACGACGGGCCCCCGACGGGCTAGCGCAGACCGATCTGGCCGAGCAGCCCGAGGAGCTCCTCGACCGTTGAGGTGGTCTGGGCGCCGCCGCGACCTGGGTCGTCCGGGACCAGCCAGCGCACGTAGCCCTTGGGGTCGATGAGGTAGAGGTAGTCGGCGTGGATGCTCATCGCGAAGCCCGGCTCGTTCGAGACCCCGATGCCGTAGGCGTTCCACACGGGCCTCGTCTTGGCGACCGGGCCGGTGACGAAGTAGAAGTCGGGCACCGAGGAGAGGTGGTGGATGGCGATGAAGTGGCGCACGTTCGCCAGCGTCTGGTGCTCGGGGTTGGCCGCGACCGCCACGACGTCGACCGGCGCGTTCTTGCCCAGGGCCTCGCGAACCTGCTGGAGCTGGTTGGCGATGAGGGGGCAGTCGGTCCAACAGACCGGGTCGAGGAACGCCAGGATCGTGTAGCGGCCCGGGTGCTCGCCCAGGGTGAAGGGCCGTCCGTGCTGGTCGGTGAGGGTGAAGGGCGTCTCGCGCACGTGCTCGGAGCCCACCGAGCCGTTCGCCGCGAGAAAGAGGGTCGACTCGGCCGGCGAGGCCGCCGCCACGGCCATCGATACCGTGGAGAAGAGCACCATGGCCGCGGCGAACGCCGCTACGACCGAGCCCGAGTTCGAGCGCAGCTCACGCGGCCACCGACGCGCGTAGGGCTCGCGCGCCGCGAGGGATGGGCGCGCGCACCAGGCGAGGAACGCCATGGGGACCATCGAGTTGAGGTCGGTCCCCATGCCTCCGAAGACCGCCAGGTCCTGGGCGCTCACCCAGACGAGGATCGCCCCCACCCCGAGCACCAGGTAGGGCCACGTCGCCGGGCGCCGCGTCGCCCACCACAGGCCCGCGGCGCTCACGAGGAGCCACAGCACGACGACCACATTGAAGCCCCCGCCCATGGTGCCGGCGAGGACCCCGACGTGGCGCACCACCCACGCGAGGGGGTGGGGCTGGGCCATCGCGGTCATCGAGCGCGACATCTGGGTGAGGGCGTTGGCGTTGCCCCCCCGCCAGAAGCCCGCCGCGGGCAGGACCTGCAAGACGGCCCCGACGAGGAGCACCACGGCCACCAGGCGGGTCGTCACGAGCGAGAAGCGCCGGGCGAAGTAGTCCGGGCTGAGGGCCAGCCAGACCCCCGCGACGAGGTAGAAGAAGGCGGCGCTGGGCCAGCCGAAGAGGATCGACGCGCCGGGGGCGAAGACCCCACCCAGCCCGTTGCCCACCGCGAAGACGAGGAGCGCCCACCCGGCCGACACGGCCCCGGCGACCCGGCCGAGCCGGCCGTTCGAGCTGATGAGGGCGAGGGCGAGGCCCACCTGCAGCCAGGCGACGCCCGTCGCGAGGGCCACGGGGTGAAGGTTCCACAGGGTGATCGCGTGGCGCAGGACCGGCCGGAAGAAGCCCGGTGCGCCCGCGAGCGCCGGCCGGACGACGTCGTTGGCGAGGCCGAGGGGCATCCCGGGCTGGAACTGCAAGAGCCCGTCGATGAGCCAGAGCACCCCGAAGCCCACCCGCAGCACGGTGCGCGCGCGCGGCTCGGCCAGGCCCGCCGGAGACAGGTTGAACGAGCCGATCCGCCTGGTCAGGGCCGCCACCACGAGGGCGACCACCGCGACGGCGATGATCCAGTAGAGGGCGACCTGGTAGGCGCTGTGGTGGAAGGCGGAGACGGTGAGGGCGTTGGTGAGCGAGATGCCCTTGGAACCCATCCCCGGCACGCGGAATCCCCTCTCGTCAGTCGGTGAGGCGTCGCGCGAGCGTGGCCAGGACGCCGTTCACGAACGACGCCGACCCCTCGGTCGAGAACACCTTGGCCAGCTCCACGGCCTCGTCCAGGATAACGGCGAGGGGTGGCGGATCGGCGAGCAGCATCTCGCCCACGGCCAGGGTCATCACGAGCCGGTCCACCAGGGCGATCCGCTCGAGGGGCCAGTCGATCGCGCACTCGGCGATGAGCGCCTCGGCGCGGTCGCGGTGGGCCTCGGCCGAGTCCACGAGCACGGCCGTGTAGGGGTCGGGCGCCAGCGGCAGGGTCGCGAGGACCTCGCGTGCGGGACGCTCCTTGATGGCCGCCTCGTAGAGGATCTCGAGGGCCCGCTCGCGCGCGCGGTGGCGCTCGGGGCCGAGGCTCACCCTAGGCCCGGGTCATGTACTCGCCGGTGCGGGTGTCGACCTTGATGGCCTCGCCCGGCCCGACGAAGAGCGGCACCTGGACGACGAAGCCGGTCTGGAGGGTCGCCGGCTTGCGGGCGCCCGACACCCGGTCGCCCTGGACCCCGGGCTCGGTGTCGGTCACGGTGAGCTCGACCGACGCCGGCAGCTCCACCCCGATGACCTCCTCCTCGTAGGAGACGAGCATGGCTCGACCCGTCTCGACGAGGAAGTTCGCGGCGTCCCCGAGCGTCGCCGCGCGCACCGGCACCTGGTCGAAGGTCGTCTGGTCCATGAAGATGTAGTCCTCGCCGTCGCGGTAGAGGAACTGGGTGTCGCGCTTGTCGATGATCGCCTGCTCGAGGCGCTCCTCGGCCCGGAAGGTGCGCTCGATGACGGCCCCCGTGCGCAGGTTGCGCAGTTTGGTGCGCACGAAGGCCCCGCCCTTGCCCGGCTTGACGTGCTGGAACTCGATGATCGTGTAGAGGCCCTCGTCGAGCTTGATCGTGATGCCGTTCTTGATGTCGGAGGTCGTGATGGCGGCCATGGGCCGGTTTCCCTTTCGCGAAAGCGTGCGGGGACGAGTCTAGGAGCCCGCGACGTCGGGTCCGCGCTCGACGAGCCGGCAGGCGGCCTCGAGCGCGAGGTCGTAGCTGAGGGCGCCGAAGCCCGCGATCGAGCCCGCCACCACGCCCGCGAGGGTCGTGAGGTGGCGGAACGGCTCGCGCGCCGCGGGGTTGGACAGGTGGACCTCGACCACGGGCCCGGCGAAGGTCGCCAGGGCGTCGGCGAGCGCCCAGGACGTGTGGGTCAGGGCTCCGGCGTTCACGATCAGCGCGACGCAGTCGGTGGCGTCGCGCACCGCCTCGATGAGATCGCCCTCGAAGTTCGACTGCACGTGGCGCAGGGCGTAGCCGCGCGCCCGGGCCGCCTCGCTGAGGCGCGTGACGTGCTCGTCCAGGGTGGCCGTGCCGTAGAGCGCCGGGTCCCGTCGGCCCAGCTGGTCGAGGTTGGGCCCCGACAGCACCAGGATCACTCCGCTCATCGCTCCTCCTCGAACCGCATCAGCACGTCGTGCACGAGTCCCGCGTCGACCCCGGGCACCGTCTCGATCCCCCCGGGGCCGTCGAGGACGAAGGTGAGGTCGTGGTGGGCCTTCTTGTCCCGGGCCATCACCTCGATCAGCGCCCCGGGCTCGTAGGCCGGCGTCGACCACGGGGCCAGGCCGAAGGCGGCGAGCACCGCGTCGTGGTAGGAGACGCGCCGCTCGTCGATGCGCCCGAGGGCGTGGGCCAGCCGGGCCGCCACGGCGAGCCCGGTGGCGACGGCCTCGCCGTGGCGCACGTCGTCCCCGCGCGCCAGGGCCAGCGCCTCGAGGGCGTGGGCCAGCGTGTGGCCGTAGTTGAGGACGGCTCGGGGCCCGCCCTCGCGCTCGTCGGCCGCGACGACCCGGGCCTTCAGCCCGACGGCCACCTCCACCAGCGCGCCCCGGGGGGTGGCGGCGACCGCCTCGGCGCGACGGCCCTCGATCAGCCAGCACTTGGCGACCTCGGCGAGGCCGTTGCGGACCTCGCGTTCGGGCAGGGTCTCGAGCACGGAGGTGTCGCAGAGCACGCCCCAGGGCTGGTGGAAGGTCCCGGCGAGGTTCTTGCCGGCGCGCAGGTTCACCCCCGTCTTGCCCCCGATCGCGGCGTCGACCTGGGCCACGAGCGACGTCGCCACGTGCACCACGCCCACTCCGCGCCGGTAGACCGACGCGGCGAAGCCCGCGAGGTCGCAGACCGCCCCGCCGCCGACCGCCACGACCGCGTCGTCGCGCGAGAGGTTGGCGAGCGCGAGGCGCTCGAGCAGGGCCTCGAGCTGGGTCAGCGACTTCGCCCCCTCCCCGTCGGGGACGGTGAGCACGACCTGCTCGAGGCCGGTCGCGAGGTCGAACCACGGCTCGGCGCGAAGCGGCTCGGTCGTCACGAGGGCGACCGTGCGCGCGCGCGGCGCGCGCGCGGCGAGCAGGGCGGCGAGCTCGTGACGGGCCCCGTCGGCCACGACGACGTCGTAGGAGCGCTCCCCGAGCGCGACCGGGATCCTCACGAGGCGGCCTCGACCAGTCGGGCGAGCGCTTCGTCGAGCGTCCCCGAGGTGTCCACGACCGCCGAGGCCACCGCGGGGCGGTCACCGTCGCCGACCCGCTCGAGCAGGGTCGCGTCGGGGGCGTCGAGCCAGACCGTGCGCTCGGCGCGCAGCCGGTCGCGCGCGTCGGCGCGGGTGACGACCCCCGCGCCGGTCGCCACGACCGCGTCGGCCCCGAGCGCCTCGAGGAGGGCTCCGACTTCGGCCTCTCGGAACCGGTCCTCCCCCGCGCGACGCAGGTACTCGGCCGTTGGGGCCGCGACGCGCCGAGCCAGGACCTCGTCGGTGTCGAGGGCGAGACAGCCCAGTCGGTCCGCCAGGGCCCGGGCCAGGGTTGACTTGCCCGCGCCGGGCAGGCCCACCAGGACCACCCGCGCCACGGCTAGACCGGCCGCGCGGCCGACGCGTGCGAGCCCAGCCCCTCGAGGTAGCCCTCGAGGTTGCGGGTGAACTCCTCGACCGTGTCGCCGCCGAACTTGCGCTGCGCCTCACGGGCGAGCACGAGCGCGGTCATCGTCTCGGCGACCACGCCGAGGGCCGGCACCGCGGTGACGTCGGTGCGCTCTTTGAACGACACCGTGGACTCGCCGGTGGTGAGGTCGACCGTCTCGAGCACGGGACGGTTCAGGGTCGCGAGCGGCTTCATCGAGACGCGCGCGATGATCGGCGCACCCGAGCTCACTCCGCCCTCGAGGCCCCCCGCGTGGTCGCTGCGCCGCTCGAACCCGCCCCCGCGGGCGTGCTCGGGGGCGGTGGCGATCGCGTCGTGGGCGACGCTGCCGCGCTGGGCCGCCTGGGCCGCGCCGTCGCCGATCTCGACGGCCTTGACGGCCTGGATGCTCATCAGCGCGCCGGCGAGCAGGCCGTCGAGCTTGCGGTCCCAGTGGACGTAGCTGCCCAGGCCGACGGGCACCCCGTAGGCGACGACCTCGGCCACACCCCCGAGCGAGTCACCCACCTTGGCCGCGGCCCTGATCTCGGCGACCATGGCCTCGGCGGCCGCGTCGTCGAGGCAGCGCACCTCGCTCGCGTCGACCGCGGCGAGGTCGTCCGGCCCCGGCCGACGGCCGGACGACGCGGCGGCGCCGATGCGCACGACGTGGCTCACGACCGCGACCCCGATGGTCGCGAGCAGGGCCTTGGCGAGGTAGCCCGCGGCCACGCGGGCCGCCGTCTCGCGGGCGCTCGCGCGCTCGAGCACGTCGCGGGCGTCGTCGAAGGAGTACTTGAGCATCCCCGCGAGGTCGGCGTGGCCCGGACGCGGCGTGGTGAGCCGCTTGCTCGGGATTCCGGGGGCGGCCCTCATCTCCTCTTGCCACTTGGGCCACTCGGTGTTGGCGATTTCGACGGCGACCGGCGAGCCCAGGGTCCGGCCGTGGCGCACCCCGCCGAGCAGGCGGACCTGGTCGCGCTCGAAGCGCATGCGCGGGCCCCGCCCGAAGCCGAGGCGCCGCCGGGCCAGCTCGGCGGCGAGGTCGTCGGCGTCGACGGCCAGACCAGCCGGCAGGCCCTCGACCACGACGACGAGGGACGGGCCGTGGCTCTCACCCGCGGTCAAAAAGCGCAGCATCGCCTCAGTCTACGGAGGCGCCCGTCGCTACTCGTGGGCGTAGAAGGGGTTGGCCCCCGAGGCGTGATCGGTCACGTCGACCACGCCGGTCAGCTCGGGGATGGCCTCTTTCAGCATCGACTCGATCCCCTGGCTCAGGGTCATGCGGCTCATCGCGCACCCCTGGCACCCGCCCCCGAGGCGCACGTAGGCGACCCGGGCCTCCTCGTCGAGGGCCACCAGGTCGCAGCGGCCGCCGTGGCTCGCGATGGCCGGGTTCACCTGCTCGTCGAGGACGCGGGTCGCCACGAGCCCGAGCGGTCCCTCGACGCCGTAGGCCACGATCTCCTCGGGGATCCCCGGGTTCATCTCCTCGCGGGTGGGCGCGTTCGGGTTCACGAGCACCAGCCCGCCCCCGCCCTCGTCGGAGAACTCGAGCCGGCTGCCGCGCAGACGCTCGACGCTCGTCGCGGGCACGACGATCGCGAGGTCGCCGTCGCGGCCGACCACCGCGTCGCCCGGCGCGAGGGCGAGCTCCGAGAAGTAGAGGTCGTAGGCGTAGCCCGGGCCGCGGGTGCCCGTCACCTCGACCCACAGGGCGAGGTTCTCGTGGTTGGCCTCGGCGGCCAGGGCCTCTCGCACCACCGTCCGAGCCTCGTCGGTGAGAGAGAGGACGTCGAAGGTCTCCAGCGTGCTCACGTCGCGAGTCTACGGGTGGACGGGGCCCGGGCGGGCGGAGGCTAGTTTCGTGCCGTGACCCGACTGCCCGACGACACCCACGAGTGGGTGAGTTTCGAGGACCCCGAGTTCGCGCGGACCTGGATGTTCGACGTGACCTTCCTCGAGAGCAACTGGACCTGCATCTTCGGCCACGGCTGCCAGGGCGTCCTCACCGGTCCGGCCGCCGAGCTCGTCCAGGGGTGCTGCAGCTACGGCGCCCACCTCTCGGACGAGGAGGACCGCGACCGGGTCGAACGCGCGGCCCGGCGCCTCAGCGCCGACCAGTGGCAGTTCAAGGCGAAGGGCGCCAAGGGCACCACCAAGGTGTCGCGCTCGGGCGAGATGACGACGCGCCTCGTGCAGGACGCGTGCATCTTCTTGAACCGACCCGACTTCCACCGCGGGGCGGGCTGCGCCCTGCACGTCATGGCGCTCGACAACGGCGAGAGCTACGTCGGGCTGAAGCCGGAGGTCTGCTGGCAGCTGCCGCTGCGCCGCGAGGACGAGGTCCTCGACGACGGCCACGTGATCACCCGGATCGCCCAGTGGGACCGACGCCACTGGGGCGGTGGCGGCGACGACTTCCACTGGTGGTGCACCGAGGCGCGCGAGGCCTTCGTCGGCAAGACGCGCGTCGCGGACTCGATGCGCGACGAACTCGTCGCCATGGTCGGCGACGCGGTGTACGCGATGCTCATGGCCCACCTCGACCGGCGCGCGGCCCAGCCCCGGGGGACCCGCCTGGCGCACCCCGTGGTGCGCCGTCGGCGCTAGCTCTCCGCCGCGAGCGGGTCCTCGTCCGCGTAGGTCGCGCTCGGCAGCGAGCCCAGGATCTCGTCGAAGCGGTCCTCCTCGGCGCGGCACCACTCGGCGTGCACGTCGTCGGGGGCGGCGCCGCACTCCGCGCAGGTAGTGGCCCGCGGCCCGGTCGAGCGCTTCAGCTCGCGAGCCTCGACAAAGCGACGGTGGCGACCTTTTTTCACGTCAACTCCTCACTGACCGCGGGCCCTCACGGGGCGGCGGCCGCGACTCTCGCTCGGTGAGTCGATACCCGATACTACCCGGACCCTCCCCGGGACCGGCCCGGCCCCTAGCATCTCTGCGTGGACGGATTCGACCCCCAGGACATGATCCAGCGCTTCCGGGACCGTGCCGAGGCGGTTCGCCGGCGCGGCCTGCCCCCCGTGGAGGGGCCCGAGCGCCAGCGCTTCCTCGAGCAGGCCCGCGTCGACTTCCAGGACTTCGCCATGCTCGGCGACGCCACGGCCCGCCTCGAGGACGGGGTCTTGCGCCTCGAGGTCGACCTGCGCCCGCCCGAGGCGCGTGGCGCCTAGGGCACCAGGGCGCTCGCGACGCGCGCGGCCCCCTCGGCGAGGTCGGCCGCGCCGGTGGTCCGGTGAGGCGCCCGCCTCGTAACAGCGGCTGGCCCCGGTGCCGAGCTCGTTGTAGGCCCGGTTCAACAGCCGGGTCGCGGCGCCGTCGGGGGTGGGCAGGCTGTTGTAGGCGGCCTCGTCGTCGGTCTGGAGCACCCCGCAGACCGTGTGCAGGTCGTTGGCGGTGCTCGTGGGGTCAGCCAGCGCCGTGACGGCGTGGCGCGCGTCGCCGAGGAGCGTGCGCGTGTTGGCGGTGAAGTTGGCGTCCTTCGCCCAGCTGGCCACCGCCGTGGCGCCCGACAGCGACCCCCCGCAGGCGGCCAGCGCCAGACCGCTCACCGCCACCGCGAGCACGGCGCGGAGCCTCACCGCAGAACCACGAGGTGGAGCTGGCGTCGACCCCGGCGCACCACCAGGTAGCGCCCGTGCAGGGCGCGGGTGGCGCCGACGAGCGCGGTCGGCTCGAGGCGAGCGTTGTTGACGTAGACGCCCCCCTGGTCGAGGAAGCGGCGGGCCTCACCCTTGGAGGCGGCGAGGCCCGTGCGCACGAGCAGCTCGACCGGGTCGACGCCCGCCGCGACCTCCTCGCGCGACCAGCTCGACGACGGCGCGTCGGCGACCGCCTCGAGCAGGGTCGACTCGTCGAGGTCGGCGATCGCCTCGGAGAAGAGCGCCTCGCCGGCGCGCCGGGCGCGTCCGGCCGCGTCGGCGCCGTGCACGAGGGTGACGACCTCGTCGGCCAGGCGGCGTTGGGCCGCGCGCTCGGCCGGGCGAGCCTCGGTGGCCTCGTCGAGCTCGGCCAGCGTGTCGTGGTCCACGAAGGTCACGAAACGCAGCAGCGCCCCGGTCACCACGTCGTCGCAGTTGAGGAAGTACTGGTGCATCGCGAAGGGCGAGGTGCGCGCCGCGTCGAGCCAGACGTTGTCGCCCGAGGCGGTCTTGCCGAACTTGGTCCCGTCGGCGCGCAGGATGAGCGGCGAGGTGAGCCCGTAGGCCACGTGGCCGGTCATCTTGCGCACGATCTCGGCCCCCAGGGTGATGTTGCCCCACTGGTCCGATCCCCCGAGCTGCAGGGTGCAGCCGTGGTCGAGGTTGAGTCGCACGAAGTCGTAGCCCTGCAAGAGCATGTAGGAGAACTCGGTGAACGACAGGCCGACGTCCTCGCGCTCCAGGCGCACCCGCACCGACTCCTTGGCGACCATCTGGTTCACCGTCACGTGCTTGCCCACGTCGCGCAAGAAGTCGGTGAGGGGGATCCGGGTGAGCCACTCGGCGTTGTCGAAGAGCCGCGCCCGCGCCGGCCCGGCCCCGGGGGTGAAGTCGAGGAAGCGCGCCAGCTGGAGCCCGATGGCCTCCACGTTGGCCCCGATGGTGTCGGCGTCGAGCAGGGGCCGCTCGACGTCTTTGAAGCTGGGGTCGCCGATCAGGCCCGTCCCGCCCCCCGCCAGGGCGATAGGGGCGTTGCCGGCCAGCTGGAGCCGACGCAGCGAGCAGATCTGCATCAGGCTGCCCAGATGGAGCGAGGGCGCCGTCGGGTCGAAGCCGATGTAGGCGGTGACCGTGCCGGCGTCGAGCTGGTCGAGCACCGCCTCGTCGGTGACCTGGTAGATGAGCCCCCGGCGGCGCCAGTCCTCGCTCAGTTTCATGGGCTCAGTCTACGAGGGCCACTTTCACAGGACCGTCGTGGTGCTCGGCACGTGGACCTGCAGCCACACCACGAAGGCGTGCCAGAGGCCGGTCACCTCGCAGATCCCGATGGCGATGAGCAGCAGCCCCCCCGCGGTGCCGATCGGCCGCGCGTGGCGGCGCAGCCACGACGACGCCGTCGCCATCCACTCGGTGGCGAGCGCCGCCACCACGAAGGGGATCCCGAGCCCCAGGCAGTAGACGAAGGCGAGCACCGAGCCGCGCAGCGCCGTGGCCCCCGAGGAGGAGGCCGCGAGCCCGAGGATGGTGCCGAGCGTCGGGCCGACGCAGGGGGTCCACCCCAGCCCGAAGGTGAAGCCGAGGGCCCCCGCGCCCAGCACCGAGGCGCGGGGCACCTTGTGGATCCGCCGCTCGCGCTGGAGCCACCGCGACGGCCACCACCCCGCGAAGAAGAAGCCGAGCGCGATGGTGACCAGGCCGAAGGCCTCCTCGAGACCGCGCTGGTGGAGGCGGACCTCGCGGCCCATCTGGCCGAAGATCGCCCCGAGGCTCACGAACACCAGGGCGAAGCCGACGATGAAGGCGATAGAGCCCACGACGGCCCGCCCCCGACCCCGCGACCCCTCGAGGCTCCCGGCCGAGCCGGAGAGGAAGGCGAGGTAGCCGGGCAGGAGTGGCAGCACGCAGGGCGAGACGAACGAGACGAGACCCGCCGCGAGCGCGAGGGGGACGGCCGCGAGGAGCGACGCGGAAGTGACCGAGGCGATCACCGCAGCGCCCCCGCGGCGCGACAGGCGCTCTCGATGAGCCGCGCGTGGCGCTCGACGTTCTCGTCGCGGTCGGGCACCGTCGCCACCACCACGTGGAGGCCGCCGGCCGCCAGGCCCGCCGCGATCTCGGCCGCGAGGGCCGCGCCGTCGCCGACGCGCGTGGCGCGGGCCCCGAACGCGCGCGCCACCGCGACCAGGTCGTGGTCGTGGGGCGTGCCGAAGAGCGTCTCGAACCTCTCGGGGGCGAGCAGGGCGCGCTGGGCGAGGAAGGAGAAGATCCCCCCGCCCCGGTTGTCCGCGACCACCAGGACGAGCGACCCGCCGGCCGACCCGAGGCCGCTCACGAGGCCCGAGACGTCGTGGAGGAACGTGAGGTCACCCACCAAGGCGACGGCCCGCGAGCCCGCGGCCACGCCCAGCGCCGTCGAGACGACCCCGTCGATCCCGTTGGCGCCGCGATTGGCGAAGACCCGGACCCGGCGCGTCGGTGCCCACCACTCCACGTCGCGCACGGGCATCGACGAGCCGACCACGAGGTCCACTCCGGCGTCGTTGGCCGCCGCCACGACGACCCGGGCGACGCCCGGCTCGTCGAGCACGTCGTCGTGGCGCTCGGCCAGGTACGACTCGACCGCGTCGCTCACCGCGGCCCACCGCGCGACGTAGCGCGGGTCGCCCCGGTGTGCGGGGTCGGTCGGATCGGGTCGGCCGGCCAGCCGACGGGTCACGACGCCGTCGGGGTCGGCGACGGGGCCCGCCCCGTCGAGGGCGACGACGGGCCCGCCCCAGCTCGCCAAGCGGGCCGCCAGCGCCTTGGAGGCCGGGGCCCCACCAAGGCGCACGACCACCTCGGGCTCGAGCCACGCGGCCAGCGCGTCGTCACGCAAGACGACGTCGGCGTGGGCCAGCGTGCTCGCGACCGTCGCGTCACCCACCACCGCCCAGTCGGCCGCGCGAGCCCGGTCCACGGTCTCGGCCGAGACCCCGAGGCCCACCACGCACAAGACGGCCCGCCCGGCGACCTCGAGGCCGGTCGCCGGGACGACCTCGCTCGTCGGCCCGTCGGGCTCGCCGCGCGCGGCGGGCAGCTCGCCGGGCGCGGCCACCAGGGGCTCGACGAAGGCGGCGTTGAGGTGCACCGGGCCC
>NCBE01000097.1 GCA_002255565.1 Actinobacteria bacterium 21-73-9 | reverse complement strand
GCTGCTCTACGTGGGCAAGCCCAACTTCCGACTACTGCACTCGATCGTGGTGACGTGACCGGCCAGATGAGGGCTACCCCGCTGATTCCGGAAGAGCCCGTTTGGCTCACGCCCTCAGCACCGCGAAGTCGACGACCTCGACGATCCCCGCGGCGCGCTCCGCGAGGCGCGGGTCGCCCGCGACGAGGGCGTCGGCCTGGAGCCTCGCGACCGCCAGGTACTCCGCGTCTCGCAGGTCGTCCCAGTCGTTCGCCACCGCGAGGCCCCACGCGGTGCGGCGCGAGACGCGGTCGCCGAGCAGTCGGATCCTGAGCTCGGTCATCCGCTCGTGCAGTTCGAGCGCCGCTCGCTCGCTCGTGCGTCCGTCGCGCGTGCGCGAGAGCAGGATCGCGAGCGCGTCGCTGCGCAGCGGGTTGGGGCCGACCAACTGGAGGTCGGGGCCGAGCGATACGTCCTCGTCGACCAGGCGCACGAGCGTCACCGGGTCGATGGCGTAGCGTCTCATCGGCGCATCGTACCGTCGACGACTCACGGCAGCGGGCTCAGCCCGTCACGACGACGACGCGGTCGAGCGCGAGGTCGGCGGGCGGGGCGAGGACCCCACGCGCGATCACCGAGAAGCGCCGAGCGTGGCCCCGAGCACCGCAACGTGTTGAGGGTCGCCGCCACGGCCGTGGCTCGCCGGAGTCGACCGCGCCCCCGCAAGGAGCGAAGACCGGGAAGGTCGACGGCGGACGTGAGAGCCTCGACACCCTGGAAGAAGTCCGGCTCGCCCGGCTCCTCGCCGCGAATTCGGGTTCGCCAGAGTGACCCGAACGCCTCGACCCAGACCGGAGGCATGATGCGCGCGCGGCTCGTTGGTGTGGTGTCGCTCGTGGCGTCGACGCTGTTCATGCCGCTCGGGGCGCAGGCCGTGACGTCACCGTGGCGCCTCCTCGCACACGAGCCGAGCTTCATGTCGGGCTCGACCGGCCTGTCCGTCGCCCCCGGGACACCCGGGTCGACGACGTTCGTGCTGCCCGCGAGCGCCCCGGACGGCCCCTCGACGTTGCGGGTCGTCGTCCACGGCATCGTCTCGACGCCGTGGACGGTCGCGGTGACCGGTGGGCCCCCGCCCCGCAGCGCGTCGTCACCCTGACGTGCGCGCGCGGGTGGGCCGTCCGTCGCGTGCGCGGGAAACACCCCCGCTGTCCCGCGGGCTGGCGGCCCCGGTGAGGGCCGCCCGTGCGAGGCCGTCGGGACGGCCCTAGCGTGGGGGCGAGAGCGAGGTGACGTGAGCGAGTACCGCACCGTGCTGGTCGAGCGCGAGGGACCGACGACGACGATCTGGCTGAACCTGCCCGAGCGACTCAACGTCCTCACGGCCGAGATGATGGGAGAGCTCACCGACGCCTTCGGGGCCGCGGCGGCGAGCGACGCGACGGGCGTCGTGCTCGCCGCCAAGGGCCGACTCTTCAGCGCCGGGCACGACTTCGGCGAGATGGCCGGCCGGGACGCCGCCGAGGTCCGCGGGCTCTTCGACACGTGCGAGCGACTCATGCGCGCGATCCGCGAGACGCCCCAGCCGGTCGTCGCCCGGGTCCACGCACTCGCGACGGGCGCCGGCTGTCAGCTCGTCGCCACGGCCGACCTCGCCGTCGCGAGCGAGGCGGCGACCTTCGCCACGCCGGGTGGCCACGGCGGGCTCTTCTGCACCACGCCGCTCGTCGCGGTGGGCCGGGTCGTCGGACGCCGCCGCGCGCTTGAGATGGGCATGAGCGGCGACCCCATCGACGCCTCGACGGCGCTCGCGTGGGGACTCGTGAATCGCGTGGTCCGCGACGACGAGCTCGACGAGGCGACGGCCGCCCTGGTGGCCCGGGTGACTCGCGGGGGCGTCGAGTCCAAGGCCATCGGCAAGCGGGCCTACTACCAGCAGATGGACCTCGGGGTGGAGGACGCCTACGGCCTGGCGACGGCCGTCATGGCCGAGGCCGCCCTCGGGGCCGAGGCCCAAGAGGGCATCGCCGCGTTCTTGGAGAAGCGGCCGCCCGACTGGTCGGCGGCCCGGGCGAGGCGTTAGCGCGACGCCGCGACCGGCGGGCGCAGCCCGTCGAGGACCATCCCCACGAGACGGTCACACTGCTCGCGGGTGAACGACGCGCTCGTGCACATCGGGCCGAGGAGTCCGAAGACCTCGTCGCCGGTGACGTCGGAGCGCACGACGCCCGCGCCCTGACCACGCTCGACGACGAGGCGGATCGCCGCCTCGAGGCGCTCCCGGGCGTCGCACTTGAGCTCGGGGTTCTTCTCGAACGCCTCGCGCAGCTCGGTCAAGAACCGGCGCTTGCCGAAGGCGTAGGCGACGAAGGCGTGCAGGAAGCTGTCGACGGCCTCCCAGGGGGTCCTCGTGGCGACGTCGCGCTCGGCGACGGCCACCACCTGGTCGACGTCGTCGCGGTAGACGGCCTCGACGACGTCGATCCGCTTGGGGAAGTGCCGGTAGAGGGTGCCGACGCCCACCCCGGCGCGCTTGGCGATCGCCTCCATGGAGGTGTCGCCCTCCTCGTCGAAGAGCTCGCGGGCGGCCTGGAGCAAGAGGTCGTGGTTGCGCCGGGCGTCGGCGCGTTGGGGCCGGCCCGGGCTCTCGGCCCGCTCGTCCTGGATGGTCATGGCCACGCCTCCCGCACCGCACCCGACGGGGTGCATCAAGTGGAGGGACCCTCCGTATAATAGACGGAGGAACCTTCCGGTTCCATGGTACCCCCAGAAAGGTCGTCCATGCCCACCGCCGTCACCTCGCCCGCGACCCCGGCCCGCGGCGCGTTCGGCCGCCTGCTCGCGCGGCCCTCCGTGTACCTCCTGATCATCCTGGCCGCCCAGCTGATGGTCGTCCTCGACGGGACGATCGTCAACGTGGCCCTGCCCCACATCCAGGCCAGCCTCCACTTCTCCGGGACCGGGCTGTCGTGGGTCCTCAACATCTACGTCCTCGCCTTCGGCGGGTTGCTGCTCCTCGGGGCCCGCGCGGGCGACCTACTGGGGCGGCGCCGGGTCTTCCTCGTCGGTCTCGGGCTGTTCACGCTCAGCTCGATGCTCGGGGGGCTCGCCACGAGCTCGACGACGCTGCTCGTCGCGCGGGCCTTCCAGGGCGTGGGCGCGGCCCTCGCGGCGCCGTCGGCGCTGTCGCTGCTCACGGCGGCCTTCGCGCCCGGCGCCGGCCGGGTGCGGGCCCTCGCCATGTACACCGCGGTGTCGGCCGCCGGGGGGGCCATCGGCCTGGTGGCCGGGGGGCTGTTGACCGAGCTCGTCTCGTGGCGGTGGGTGATGTTCGTCAACGTGCCGATCGGCGTGGTGGTCGGGCTGCTCGCGCGGGTGGTGGTCGCCGAGACCCCCGTGCGCACCGGCCGGCTCGACGTCGCCGGTGCGCTCACCTCCACGATCGGCATGACCGGCCTCGTGCTCGGGCTCGTCGAGGCCGGCGCGCGGGGCTGGTCGAGCCCACTGACCCTCGTCCCGCTGGTCGGGGGCGTCGCGCTGCTCGTCGCCTTCGTGCGCATCGAGGGCCGGGCGGCCGAGCCGGTCGTGCCGCTGCGCCTCCTGCTCGGGGTGACCCGTTCGAGCGCGAACGCGGCGCGCGGGCTGATCTACGCGGGGATGTTCGGCGTCTTCTTCTTCCTCACCCAGTTCCTCCAGGAGGTCCAGGGCTACTCGCCGCTGCGGGCCGGTCTCGCGTTCTTGCCGATGCCGCTGACGATCTTCCTCGCCTCCCAGCTCACGAGCCGGGTGCTGGTGCGCCGCTACGCCCCGCGCACGATCGTCCTGGTGGGCGCGGCGCTGGTGGGCGCGGGTCTGCTCGTGGCCTCGCGGATCGCCCCCACCTGGGGCTATCTCGACGTGGCCGGCGTGCTCGTGCTCATCGGCTCGGGCTCGGGCCTGTCGTTCGTGACGCTCACCTCGCTCTCGCTCGAGGGCGTCGCCCCGGCCGACGCCGGTGCGGCCTCGGGGCTCGTGAACGTCTCCCAGCAGCTCGGCGCGGCGCTCGGCCTCGCGGTGCTCGTCAACGTCTTCGCCACGGCGACCGGCCACGCCCAGTTCGGCGCGCCGAGCGACCCGGCCACGGCCCAGCGCCGGCTGGACGACCTCGTCCACGGCCTGCACGTCGCCTACGGCGTGGGCTCGCTCTTCGCCCTCGCGGCGGTGGCGCTGGTCGCGATGACCGGCCGGAGCCGGCGCGACGACGCCGACTTCGACCTCTCCTTCGAGGACGAGGCCCTCGCGGAGCTGGCTGGCTAGCCCCAGACCTCGGCGGCGGTCTCGACCACGAGGCGCAGCTTGGCCACCTCGTCGTCGAGGGTGACCGAGTTGCCCTCGACGGTCGAGGAGAAGCCGCACTGGGGCGAGAGGCAGAGCTGGTCGAGGTCGACGAACTTCGCCGCCTCGTCGATCCGGCGCTTGAGGTCGTCCTTGGACTCGAGCTGGCCGCGCTTGGTCGTGACCAGCCCGAGGACGACGGCCTTGCCCTTGGGCACGAAGCGCAGGGGCTCGAAGCCGCCGGAACGCTCGTCGTCGTACTCGAGGAAGAAGCCGTCCACGTCGAGCTCGCCGAAGAGGGCCTCGGCCACGAAGTCGTAGCCGCCCTCGGCCGCCCAGTAGGACTGGAAGTTGCCCCGGCAGGAGTGGGTGGTGACGAACATGCCCTCGGGGCGGTCCTTCAGGGCCGCGTTGATCTGACGGATGTAGCGCAGGTGCTGGTGCTCGGCGTCGTCCCCGCGCCCGGCGATCATCGCGCGCTGGGACGGGTCGTTGAGGTAGGCGAGCGAGGTGTCGTCGAGCTGGAGGTAGGTGCAGCCCAGCTCGCCCAGACGGCGGACCTCCTCGGCGTAGGCCGCCGACAGGTCGTCCCAGAACACCTCGACGTCGGGGTAGACGGCGGGGTCGATGGCCGCCGCGCCCCCGCGGTAGTGGACCATGCTCGGCGAGGGGATCGTGAGCTTGGGGGTCGCGGTCGTCACGGTCGACTTCAAGAAGGTGAAGGCGTCGCCGAAGATGGTCTGGTCGATGCCGATCGGTCCGTCGACCGCGAGGGCGGCCGAGGTGAAGGCCGTCTCGCCCTCGGCGTTCTTGAAGGGGACCTGGATCCTCTCCTCGGTGGTGTGCACGCCCGAGAGCTGGTAGATGAAGTCCATGTGCCAGCTGGTGCGGCGGAACTCGCCGTCGGTCGCCGAGCGCAGGCCGATCCCCTCCTGGAGGGTCACCGCGTCGCGGATGGCGGCGTCCTCGGCGGCCCGCAGCCCCTCGTCGCCGAGTTGACCCGCGGCGTGGGCGGCGCGCGCGTCGAGCAGGGCGCGCGGGCGCAGCAGGCTGCCGACGTGGTCGGCGCGGAACGGAGGCGTGGTGCGTGTCGTCATGGGCCGACGATACCCGTCGGGTCCGGGCGCACCCGGAGTTAGTCGTCGAACTTGGTGCCGCAGCCCGAGCAGAACGTCTGGCCCGGCAGGCGCAGCTTGCCGCAGACCGGGCAGTACCCGGCACCACCCTGGAGGGACGTCTCGGTGACGCCGGCCTCGGCGCGACCCGCCACGTACTTGTTGTTGTGGGCCTTGGTCGGGTAGGCGAGCAGCACGAGCGCCCAGGGCCAGATGAGGATGGTGAAGGCCCACCAGCCCGAGCGCCCGGCGTCGTGGTGGCGGCGCACCATCACCGCGAGTCCCGGGACGAGCACGGCGAGCGAGTAGAGGGTCGAGACGAGGGTCGAGTGGGCCGAGCTCAAGACGAGCGAGACCACCAGGTTGAAGAGGACGAACCACCAGTACTCGGGCCGGCTCGCGGCACCCCGGAAGTCGGCGTACTTGGTAAAGCAGGTACGCACCGCCTGAACTGGTCCCACGAGCCCCTCCTCGCGCGACACCCTAGCCAAGGCCCGAGCGCTCTCCGGGGACGCGGGACCGCTCCGGGGGCCGGGGGTAGAGTCGGGGGGCGCCAGCGCCCGCCCGCGGGGCGGGCCACGACCGGCGACGCGACGTCTGGGAGAGTTATGAAGGTTCTAGTCCTCGGTGGAGACGGCTTCTGCGGGTGGCCCACGTCGCTGCACCTGTCGGACATCGGCCACGACGTGACCATCGTCGACAACCTGAGCCGTCGGATGATCGACCTCGAGCTCGAGGTCGAGTCGCTGACCCCCATCCGGCCCATCGGCGAGCGCCTCGCGGTGTGGCGGTCGCTCGCCGGTAAGGAGATCGGGTTCGTCAGCCTGGACCTGGCCGAGGAGTACGACCGGCTCGAGGCCCTCATCCGCGACCTCGAGCCCGACGCGATCGTCCACTTCGGCGAGCAGCGGGCCGCGCCCTACTCGATGCGCTCGGTCGCGGCCAAGCGCTACACCGTCGACAACAACGTGCGCGCGACCCACAACGTGCTCGTCGCGGTGGTCGCCTCGGGCCTCGACGTGGCCCTCGTCCACCTGGGCACGATGGGCGTCTACGGCTACGGCTGGTCGGGCTCGGCCCCGATCCCCGAGGGGTACCTCACCGTGAAGGTCCCCACCCCCGACGGCGAGATCGACCGGGAGATCCTGCACCCGGCCAACCCCGGCTCGGTGTACCACATGACCAAGACCCTCGACCAGCTGCTCTTCGCCTTCTACGCGAAGAACGACGGGCTGCGTGTCACCGACCTCCTCCAGGGGATCGTCTGGGGGACCCAGACGCCCCAGTGCGCGCTCGACGAACGGCTCATAAACCGCTTCGACTACGACGGCGACTACGGCACCGTCCTCAACCGCTTCCTCATGCAGGCGGCCATCGGCCACCCGCTCACCGTGCACGGCACCGGCGGCC
>NCBE01000096.1 GCA_002255565.1 Actinobacteria bacterium 21-73-9 | reverse complement strand
CCCGGGGCGCTCGGGTCGGGCGGGCTCGCAGGGTCCCGCGCCGGGTGGTCGGAGGCGGTGGGGTCGGTGGCACCTCGCCGACGGTCTCGGGAAGCTCGCTCCCGGCAGACGCGCCCTCTTTGGCCCTCGCCCCGCCGGGAGCCGGGGCCGGAACCCGCCCTGAGTGCCCCTCGCGGTCGCTAGCGCACGGTCCGGGGTCGGCGGGAGTGGATTCGTGGGAACGCTCCCACTGGATGGTGTCGGAGACGGGACTTGAACCCACACGCCCTTTCGGGCACCAGCCCCTCAAGCTGGCGCGTCTGCCTATTCCGCCACTCCGACGTGGGAACCCATTCTAGCCGACGGACCGCGCTGTCTACGACCCCGTCGTCGCGGGCGGGAGCACCGTCCAGGTCGGCACCTGGTCGAGAAAACTCGGCGCGCTAAACGTCTGGGCGACGACCGAGAGCTGAGTCGACCAGACCTCGAGCGAGGGCGGCGTGAAGAGGGGTCGCACCCAGAAGAGGTTCATGACGTCCCGGTCGAGATTCAGCCAGGACGAGGTGGCCGTCGCGGGGTTGAAGTTGGCGATGGCCGTGTTGTAGAGGTCGATCACCCCCGCGAGACGCACCCCCGAGGGGTACGTGTCGGGGTAGGCCGGCCCCACGAAGGAGCGCGCCGTGTACGACGGCCCCTCGATGGTCGGGCGCACGAGGACCCCGGCGTCGGCCCGGCCGGCGGCGACGGCCTGGGCGGTGGCGACCTCGGTGGGCTCGGGCACCGAGGCGGACTGGATTCCGAGGCGCGCCCAGTCGCGCTCGATGAAGTAGGCGACCGAATGGTCGAGGTGGCTCGGACCGATCGCCAAGCGCACCACCAGCCGCTTGCCCTGGGGGGTGAACCAGGCGTGGGCGCCCTGGGCGTAGCCGTTGGCCGTGAGGACCTGGACCGCGCAGGCCGGGCAGTCGTGCAGGCCGTTGGTCGTGGCGTCGGGGATCGTGGTGGTGGTCGTCGTGTTCGAGGGGTTCGTGCCCCCGAACCCCGGGTACTGCGCCTGGCCCTGGGAGTACAGGGCCGACTGGGCGGCCGCGGGCTCGTAGGTGTAGGCCCCGTAGATCGTGCCGATGAGGCCCTGGCGCGCGATTGCCCAGCTGAGGGCCTCGCGCACCGCGATCGGGGCCGTCGTGGGGCTGCGCGGCGAGAGCGTCAGCTCCTCGATCCCCGAGGCCGAGCCGATCCGGCTCTGGACCGCCGGGTCCGAGGTGGTGGCGAGCACCTCGGCCTGGTTGACCGTCGTCGAGAAGCCGGCGTAGAGGGTGGTCGAGCGCTTGGGCAGGGTCCGCGAGGTGGTGACGACCACCCGGCCGAACCGGTTGGGGTCGAGGGGCCAGTGGGGGTTCATCACGAGCACGACCCGGGTCGGCGTGGCGCTGCGCACCTCGTAGGGCCCGAGCGTGGGGCGCGCGGCGAAGGCGGCGATCGAGCAGCCCGCGCTGGCCCGGGGCGCCTCCACGTCGCGAAAGAGCAGCGTCCAGGTCGAGTAGGGGTGGGCGAAGACGGCCGTCGCGCTGCGCCCGTGGTTCGAGACCCGCATCGAGGCGATGGCGCGATAGCCGTCACTCGCGACGCTCGAGAGCTGGCGGGCCCGCCGCCACCAGTCCACGAGGTCGTGGGCGGTGAAGGGCCGCCCGTCGCTCCAGCGCTGGTGGGGGGCGACCGTGTAGCGCACCGTCTCGGGCGAGAGCGAGGTCAGCTCGGCCGAGGCGATTGGCCCGCCCGCACCGACGAGCACCCCCGTGGGCAGGGTCGTGAAGGCCGACGGGGTCACCAGGTCGTTGAGCGCGTCGTCGCTGGCCGTGGCGGCCTGGTCGAGGTAGGTGCAGCCCGAGAAGGGGCCGGGCAGGGAGACGAGCAGGGTGTGGGAGTTCTCGTTGGTCCCGCCGGGGGTGTGCGCGGCGTCGCTCGTGAGCGCGGGGTAGCCCAGCGACGCGAGGGCCAGGGCCGCGACGAGGAGCGCCCGCCGCTCGAGCCGTCGACTCACGACGGCTACTGGAGTCGCAGGTCCAGCGCCAGCGTGGCGAAGGTGAAGACCAGGGCGACGGCGATGGTGATCCGGTCGAGGTTCTTCTCGACGGCGGTCGAGCCCGAGGCCGCCGTGGTCACCGAGCCGCCCATCAGGTCCGAGATCCCCCCGCCCCGTCCGGAGTGCAAGAGGACGAGGAAGACCAGGGCGACGGCCGTGATCGCCTCGATAGCGATGATCAGCGCGGTCAGCATGGTTTCCTCCGAGAATTCAGCGGGTAGAAGCGTAGCAGTCGTCGAGCGCCCGACAGACCGCATGGAAGGCCTCGGCTCGCAGGCTCGCCCCCCCGACCAAGAAGCCGTCCAGCGCCCCGTCGTGGGCCAGCTCGCTGGCGTTCTCGGCGGTCACCGAGCCGCCGTAGAGGACGGGGGCGTCGAGGCCCAGCCCGGCCAGGGTCGCGCGGATCGAGCCGTTCTGGGCCGCCACCTGGGCGGGCTCGGCGACGACCCCGGTCCCGATGGCCCAGAGCGGCTCGTAGGCGACGGTGACGTTCGCCCGGGCGCCCTCGGCGAGGCCCGCGAGGGCCGCGCGCAGCTGCTCGGCGACGAAGGCTTCCTCGGCGCCGGCCTCGCGCACCTCGAGGCCCTCGCCCACGCACAGGATCGCCCGCAGACCGGCCCCGGCGACCCGGGCGAGGGTGCGCCCGACGAGCGCGTCGTCCATCCCGTAGAGCCGGCGGCGCTCGGAGTGGCCGACGATGACCGCGCACACCCCGAGGCGCTCGAGCATCGCCAGGGAGACCTCCCCGGTGTGGGCGCCCGACTCGTGCTCGTTCACGTGCTGGGCGCACAGCACCAGCCCCAGGCGGTCGGCCTCGATGACCGACGCCACGCTGCGCAGGTCGACGAAGGGGGGGGCGACGCCCACCTCCACGTGCTCGAGGGGCGAGCGGCGCAGCAGCACCCCGAGCTGCTGGGTGAGGTGGATCGCCTCGACGAGGTCGAGGTTCATCTTCCAGTTGCCGTAGACGGCGGGCGGGCGCATCAGGCGAAGGGGCTCTCGCGCAGCGCCCGCAACCCGGGCAGGTCACCCTCTTCGACCAGCCGCAGCGTCGCTCCCCCGCCGGTCGAGACGAAGGTGACCGCCTCGCGCAGGCCCAGGGCGTCGAGGGCGGCGGCCGAGTCACCCCCGCCGACCACGCTCACGGCGTCGCTGGCCGCGACGGCCTGGGCGACCGCCTTGGTGCCGACCATGAAGCGGGGGTCCTCGAAGACCCCCATGGGCCCGTTCCACAGGATCGAGCCCGCACCCTCGATGGCCGCGGTGAAGACCTCCACCGTGTCCGGGCCGATGTCGAGGGCGCTGAAGCCGTCCGGCACGTCGGCGGCGAAGTCGACGGCCCGGGCCTCGCCCCCGCTCGGACCGAACGGCGCGCCGGTGGGCAGGCCCCGGGCGTCGAGCGGGATCACGACCGTGCCGCTCTTTAGGAGCGTCCGGCACTCCTCGACCCAGCTCGGATCGACCAGGCTGTCGCCGACCCGGCGCCCGTCGGCCAGGGCGAAGGTGTGGGCCATCCCCCCGCCCACGAGGACCAGGTCGGCCCGCTCGGCGAGCACGCGCACCAGTCCGATCTTGTCCCTCACCTTCGCCCCGCCCACGATGGCGACGAAGGGCCGTCGGGGGCTCTCGAGCAGTGCGAGGATCGTCTCGGCCTCGTGGGCCAGGTTGGGCCCGGCCGCGCTCGGCACGAGGGTCGGCGGGACCATGATCGAGGCGTGGGCCCGGTGCGAGGCGCCGAAGGCCTCGTTGACGTAGTAGTCGACGCCCTCGACGAGCGAGGCGCCGAAGGTCGGGTCGCAGGCCTCCTCGCCCGGGTTGAAGCGGAGGTTCTCCATGAGCTCGACGCCCGGGCAGAGCGCCTCGAGCGCCCGGCGCACCGGCTCGACCGAGTAGCGCGGGTCGGCTCGGCCCTCGGGTCGGCCGAAGTGGGTGCAGGCGACCACGCTCGCCCCACGCCCGAGCAGGTCGCTGAGCAGGGGCAGCGTCGCGCGCAGGCGGAAGTCGTCGGTCACGACGACCTCCCCGTTGCGCTCGGCGACGGGCACGTTGAAGTCGACGCGCACCAGCACCCGCTTGCCGGTGAGGTCGCCCCAGCGCGCGGGCGACGCCAGGGGCCTCACCGCGCCCCGACGCGCTCGGCCAGGTCGACCAGTCGGTTGGCGTAGCCCCACTCGTTGTCGTACCAGCCGAAGACCTTGACGAGCGAGGTGGCCCCGTCGAGGTCCTGGACCATCGTCATCAGCGAGTCGAACGTGCACGACGCCGGGCTGCCCACGATGTCCGACGAGACGATCGGCTCGTCGCAGTAGACGAGGACCCCAGCGAGCGCCCGCTCGCTCGCCGCCTTGAAGGCGGCGTTCACGGCCTCGACGCTCGTGGCGGGCACCACGGCGGTGAAGTCGGTGATCGACCCGGCCGGCACCGGGACCCGCAGGCTCGTGCCGTCGAGGCGGCCCTTCATCGACTCGAGCACGAGGCTGGTCGCCCGGGCCGCCCCGGTCGAGGAGGGCACGATGTTCACCGCGGCCGCCCGCGCCCGGCGCAGGTCCTTGTGGGCGAGGTCGAGCAGGTTCTGGTCGTTGGTGTAGGCGTGGACCGTCGTCATGAGTCCGGCGCGCACGCCGAAGGCGTCGTCGAGGACCTTGACCATGGGCACGAAGCAGTTGGTCGTGCACGAGGCGTTCGAGACCACGACGTGGCGCTCGGGGTCGAAGGTGTCGTCGTTCACCCCCACGACGAAGGAGGCGTCGGCGTCGGGCGAGGGGGCCGAGATGATGACCCGCCGAGCCCCGCCCACCAGGTGGGCCGCCGCCTTCTCCCGGGCCGTGAAGAGCCCCGTCGACTCGATCACGACGCTCACCCCGTGCGCGTCCCACGGCACGGCCCCGGGGTCGCGCTCGGCGTAGACGGCGATCTCGGCGCCCCCGACCGCGAGGCCGCCCTCGGTGACGGCCACCTCGACCCCGAGGGGCCCCTGGGTCGAGTCGTACTTCAAGAGATGCGCGTTGGTCGCCGGAGCGACCAGGTCGTTCACCGCCACCACCTCGAGCCCCTCGCGGCCCAGCGCGGCGCGCAGGAAGCTGCGCCCGATACGGCCGAAGCCGTTGATGCCCACCCGAATCGCCACCGCCACTCCGATCTACGCTGCGCGTCCCTGCGCGAGGGCCGCCACGGCCGACGCCAATTTTTGCACATCGTGTACGAGGCCCCGATCGTCGGCCAGATCGGCCCGCACGACCGGGCGAGGGCAGGCCTGGGCCGCGAAGGGGCCCCGGGCGTCGACGAGGACCGTGTCGGGCGCGACGCCGTGGCGCTCGAGCGCCTCGACGTGCTCGGCGAGGCTGAACCCCTCGGTCTCGGGCACCTGGGGGTGGAGGTTCGCGACGTAGACGGTGTGCGCCCGCGTCGCGGCGAGGGCCTGGGTCACCCCGGGCACCGCGCAGGCGGCGAGCACGCTCGTAAAGAGCGAGCCCGGCCCCACGACCACGAGGTCGGCCCGCTCGATCGCCTCGACCGCGGCGATGGGGGCGGCGGCGTTTCGGGGCTCGAGTCGGATGCGCTCGACCGCCCCGGCGCGGGCGACCTCGCTCTGGCCCCGGGCCGCCCCGTGGCGGGTGGTGGCGACGAGCTCGACGCCGACGGCGCTCGCCGGCACGATGGCCCCGGTCACCCCCATCACCTCGGCGAGCGCGCGCACCGACTCCTCGAGGTCGCCCGTCGCGTCGATCAGCCCGACGAGCAGCAGGTTGCCGACGGCGTGGCCGGCCAGTTCGCCCACCGAGAAGCGGTGCTCGAAGGAGCGCGTCAGCGGGTTCTCCGGGTCGGCCAGGGCCACCAGGCACTTGCGCAGGTCGCCCACGGCGGCCACGTCGAGCAGGGCGCGCAGCCGCCCGGTCGAGCCGCCGTCGTCGGCCACCGAGACCACCCCGGTCACCTCGTCGGTGAGGGACTTGAGGGCCCGCAGCGAGACGGCCGTGCCGTGCCCGCCCCCGACGGCGACGGCCCTCATCGGGTGATGTCGCGGTGGAAGGGCGGGTTCTCCAGTCCCAGGCGTCGGGCGATCTCCTCGGCCACGGCGACGCTGCGGTGGCGCCCCCCGGTGCAGCCCACCGCGATCGAGAGGTAGGACTTGCCCTCCTTGGCGAAGGCCGGGATCTGCCACTCGAGCAGCCCGACCACCTCGTCGATCAGGCGCCGGGCCCCCTCCTGGGCGAGGACGTACTCGGCGACCGGCGCGTCGAGACCGGTGAGGGGTCGCAGCTCCTCCACCCAGTGGGGGTTCGGCAAGAACCGGCAGTCAAAGACGAGGTCGACGTCGCGCGGGATCCCGTAGGCGAAGCCGAAGCTCACCAGCGAGACCCGCATGGCCCGTCCGTCGCCGGGAGCGGCGACGCTCTCGATCACCCGGCGCCTTAGCTGGTTGACGTTCAGCGCGCCGGTGTCGATCACGAGGTCGGCGGCGTCGCGGATCGGGGCGAGGAGGGAGCGCTCGGCGGCGATCGACTCGGCGAGGGTGGGCGCGTCGATCGGGTGGCGGCGGCGGTTGCCCTCGAACCGCGCGATGAGCACGTCGTCGGGCGCGTCGAGGAAGAGGATCCGCAGGGCGCCGTGGCGTTGGCGCAGCTCGCGGGCCACCTCGAGCAGGGCGGCTGAGTCGAGGTCGGCCGAGCGGCCCACGACGAAGGCAACCCCCGCGTCGTGCACGCTGCGCGTCGTGGCGAGCTCGCCCACCCGCACCGCCAGTTCGACGGGCAGATTGTCGATGACGAACCAGCCGAGGTCCTCG
>NCBE01000095.1 GCA_002255565.1 Actinobacteria bacterium 21-73-9 | reverse complement strand
GTCTTCCCGGAATGGTGCTCAGTGCCATCGCGGCCGCCGCCGGAGCGATCATGTACTGGGCCATCACCTACCAGGGGCACGGCTTTCGCATGTCCACCGTCGGCGTGATCTTGATGATCGCCGGGGCGGTCGGTTTCGTCGTGTCGGCGATCGTCTTTGGCGTATCGAGGGGATCCGTTCGCTCGAACAAGCGTTCCCTGGACCGCCAGGTCGTGGACGCGCAGGGAAATTCGAGCTCGGTCCATGAAGAAATCAAGTAGGTCGACGTCTGGACTCGACGACGACGGGTCGGAGCGGGGTCGCAGTGACCTGGGACTCGACGAGCGGTCCGTCGTCCGGGTGGTCTCCGACGTCACCACCTACGCGCCTCCGGGGACCTACTGATCATGAGGATCACGAGTGGGGCCGTCGTCGTGGTCCTGCTCCTCGTGATCGTCTTCCTCATCGTGAGGTGAGAGATGGACGCAGCGACTTCAAGAGGTGCGGGGAGCGTCGAGCACTCAGATCCCGGGGTCCGGGCGAGCGTCCGAGGACGTGTCCGGGGTCGCCCAGAGCGTGGCGAGAGCCACTGAAAGGAGGGTCAGCCCATGACCAACCACCACTCACCGGTATCGCGTCTCTCTCGTGAAGGGAAGGGATCGCGGGAGGAGCGGCGCCGCGAGACATCGTCGCCGCGAGCCATCCGCGGACCTGGGCTCGGCTCTCTCGCGGGTGCCTTTGCCGCCGTCGCCGCGGTGAGCCTCGGCGTGTTCGGCGTCACGGCCGTCACAGCCGCGACCACATCGGTCGGACTGGGCACCGCGTCGCCCTTCGCCGTCCTGGCCGGGAGCACCATCACCAACACCGGTTCCTCGGTGATCACCGGCGACGTGGGACTGTCACCGGGAACCTCGATCACGGGATTCCCACCGGGAACGATCTCGGGCACCCAGCACATCGCTGACGCCACTGCCGTGACGGCCCAGACCGACCTCACGACCGCCTACCTCAACGCGGCGGGACAGACGCCCACCGCAACCGTGAGTGCCGACCTCGGGGGCACGACGTTGGCTCCCGGTGTCTACCGATCGACGTCGAGCATGGCGCTCACCGGGACCGTCACGTTGAACGCCGGAGGCGACGCGAGCGCGGTCTTCATCTTCCAGGCCGCGTCGACGCTGACCACGGCGAGCTCGGCCAGTGTCGTCTTGGAGAACGGGGCCCAGGCGTGCAACGTGTTCTGGCAGGTCGGTAGTTCGGCCACCCTCGGGACGACGACCAACTTCGCCGGGACCGTGCTGGCCCTGACGTCCGTGACGCTCGACACCGGAGCCACGGTGAGCGGTCGCGTCCTCGCTCGAAATGGCGCGGTGACCCTCGACGACAACCACGTAACACGACCACGACGACGTCACCCACGACCACGACGACGTCACCCACGACCACGACGACGTCACCCACGACCACGACGACGTCACCCACGACCACGACGACCGTTCCGGTCATTCCCACCGGCGCACCGCAGACGGGCTTCGGTGGAACGGCAGGCTCGGGCACGACTCCATGGCTGCCGCTCGGCCTCGGCGCCACGGGCCTCGCCGCGCTGTTCGGAGTCCTGGCGTACCGTGCCCGAGTCCGGAGGTTGAACGCGGGCCGCGGCTCGGTGGACGACGGATCCGGTGAGGTCTAGGGGGAGCCGGGCACGCGAGCGCGCCTACTGGGTCAGCGCTCTCGCGGCCCTGTGCGTCGCTGGCGTATCCCTGGTCGGCTGGTGGTCGACCAGGGATACGCCAGCGGTCCGCACGCTCAGCAGCCCCACCCGCAC
This sequence comes from Actinobacteria bacterium 21-73-9, assembly GCA_002255565.1. Lineage (GTDB taxonomy): Bacteria > Actinomycetota > Acidimicrobiia > Acidimicrobiales > RAAP-2 > RAAP-2. Next base: position 6,497 of record NCBE01000095.1, on the reverse strand, counting down.
GCCGCGGATCGAGCGACACCGTCGGATCGCGGAGGTGCCAGCGTCACGCCCAGTGCGCCTGGTCATACCGTCCCTAGGGGTCTCGACGACGGTCGGCGAACTGGGCCTCCAACCCGATGGCGAGGTCATGGTTCCCGCGACCGTGACCTCCGTCGGCTGGTACCGCTACGGACCGACCCCGGGCCAGGTCGGCTCCTCGGTCATCCTCGGACACGTCGACTCCTTCAGGGGGCCGGGGGTGTTCTTCGAGCTCAAGACCGTCCGGGCGGGGGGCCTCATCAGGGTGGTCCTAGCCGACGGCGCGACCGTGCGCTTCGTGGTGACCCGGGTCGTGGAGTACACCAAGGCGACCTTCCCCGATCGTCTGGTCTACGGGTCGCACGGGACGCGGGTGCTCAACCTCGTCACGTGCGGGGGCGTCTTCGACCACGCGACCGGCCACTACGAGTCCAACATCGTGGTCTATAGCCGTCTGGCGGGTGTCGGTCCGGCGAGAGGCTAGACGGAGTGGTCGTCGCCTCGCGGTCCTCCCCTTCGATACCACCGTCGCATCTGCAGGATGCGCACGGACCCCAGGGCCAGGACGAAGAGCGCACCCAGAGCCGCCGCACCGAGGAGGGCGAGCGAAAGGGGGAGCGAACCTGACGCCGTGAAGAGGCTGACGGTGACGTGGCGGGAGTTCTGGAAGACGAAGACGAGGATCACCGCGAGGATGACGATCGCCGGTGCGATCCGCACCAGGGCTCGTGAGACGCGTGTCGAGGGGATCGAACCGCGCCGGTCCGTCGTGGCCCCCGGCTCGATCTCGAGTTCGGGTGTGGGAGGGCTCTCGGAGGGCTGAGGGACTCGATCGTCATCGGATGTGGTCATAACCACCTCCCCTTGCACTCATAGGGTCGGTTCTCGTCGGGTGGCGAGCACACGCCGGGCGATCCCGGGCGCGTCGTCTCGGAGTCTCCGTTGAATCGGCGTCCGCGCGCGTCCCGGCGAGGATCGGCCACCGACTCGTGAGTCGAGCGACGTTCGAGCATCGGACACACCACCCTTCGTCAGTCCCGGCGCAACGCCGGACGAGCAGGAAGCGGGGGTCTAGACGTCCTGACCGGAGCATAACGCCGGCGAACCACGTCCGCTCGCGGACTCCCTCGTCGGCGTTCCCTCGTCGGGCGCCCGCCCCTCGTCACCTCTCTCCCTACGTGGTAGAGTTCGCTCAGGACGTCTGGACCACCGCATCCTGAGTCGGCCCAAGGGCCGACACGACACCAAGGATGCGAGCGAGGTCGTGCAGATGGTCACCAGTGTCTCTCCGACGAAGGTTCCGGTTCGAGTGGCGCGTCCCCGCCCCGTGGACATCGATGTCCTGAACGTCGGGCCCGCCCCCGGTGTCGCGTGGGGCGACCGCGTGTCGTTCATCCCACGCGTGCCCCGTCGTGGGTCCTTCGGGCCGCGGCTCCACACGTGGGCGTTTCATCGCCGGGCCGATTGGACGAGGTGGCAGTGGCGTTGGTCTGAGTGCGACCGACTTCCCCCACGACCCCACCGTTGGGACGTCGCCGGCAGGGTGGTGCGGCGCTCGCCCCGGGGGCGCGTCGCCGAGCCGAGTCCAACGCCCGCTACGACGTCGGTCGCGGCGAACGGATGAGAGGAGCAGAGGTGAGAACGAAGAACAAGGTGAGGAACGCCGCCCGCGTCGTGAAGGGCCGAGCCCAAGAGGCCGCCGGTCGTGCCGTCGGAAACGACCGCATGGTCGCCCGCGGGAAGTCCGAGCAGGTGAAGGGGCACCTCCGCCAAGCCGGGGAGAAGGCCCGCGACGCCTTCACGGAGTAGCGATCGGGTCATCCCGTCGGCGTCCCGCGTGTGCGCGGAGAGCGACCGCTCGGTGGACGCGTCGCCTCGCACGGTGCTCCACGAGGAGCACGGAGTCGTCGCGCCTCGGCGTCGGAGGTGTGACGGCGGGGCGCGTTTCGCTCGGCCGCCGCCTCGGGGACTAGCGGGTGAAGACGGTCGGCGGTCTCTCGCCGGCCTCGATCTCCTCGATCACGAGGCGCTGGGCGAGGGGAAGGTCGTCGGCGTGGGTCACCCCGATGCAGCGCGACTCGGTGAGCATCACGTCGAAGCGCAGCGGCGTGCGGTGCAGGATCTGGCCGACGAAGGTCGAGAGCTGGATCTCCTTCTCCCGCTCGAAGTCGTGGGCCCCGACGGCGGCGCGCATGAGGGGCAGGATCGAGGGTTGGAAGCCCCAGAGGTTCATCGAGACGACCGTCTGGGGGTGCAGCACGTGGGGCTCGAGGCCGTCGTCGGCCTCGTAGCCGTTCAGGGTCGCGTGCACGTTGCGGCGCTCGACGATCTCGGTGAGGTGCCCGTTCACCACGGTGCACGTGCCGCGCGAGACCGGCAGCTCGCCCACCAGGGCCCGCTCGAGCCGGAAGCCCACCAGCCCGCTGTTCGAGGAGGTCTGTAGGTGGCGGCCCAGGCGCATGAAGGACTCGCGCCCGTAGAGGTCGTCGGCGTTGGAGACGCCGAAGGGCCTCGTGGTGTCGAGGGCCGGCTCGGCGGAGAGCACGGCGTCGACGGTCCCGCGCAGCTGGTGCTGATGGGTGAAGGTGACCTGGCGGCCCTTGGGCCAGTTCGCGGCGACGTGGGCCTCGATCTCGGGGCCGGTGTCGGGGTTCACGACGATGACGATGTCCTCGAAGCCCGCGGCGTACGCGTCGGAGGCCAGAAGGTCGATCACGCCCTCACCGTTGGGCCCAACCGGGGCGATCTGCTTGAGCCCGCCGTAGCGTCGGGCTCGTCCGGCCGCCAAGATGACGAGTGAGGGGCCCTTCACCGAGACCACCTCACCACGGCCGAGGCCCAGGTCATCCCGGCGCCGAAGCCCGTGAGCAGGGCGTAGTCGCCCTTGTGGAGGCGGTCGTTGGCCCGGGCGTCCACCACGGCCAGCGGAATCGAGGCGCTCGAGGTGTTGCCGTAGCGGTCGAGGACGACGACGGCGCGGTCCATCTCGACGTTCAGCCTCTGGCAGGCGGCCTGGATGATCCGGATGTTCGCCTGGTGCGGGACGACCAGGCTCAGCTGGTCGGCCGAGACGCCGGCCGCGGCCAGCGCCTTCTCCGCGGAGTCGACGACCACGCGCACGGCGCGACGGAAGACTTCCTTGCCGTCCATCTGGATGTGGCCGCCGTGCTCGCAGGTGAGCAGGTCGGCGTCGGCGCCCTCGGCCCCGAGGGAGAACGAGAGGAGGTCGTTCTCGGTGGGGTCGTACTCGAGAACGGCGGCGCCGGCCCCGTCGGCGAGCAGGACCGCCGTGTTCCGGTCGTTCCAGTCGGTCCAGCGTGACAGGTTCTCCGCGCCCATGACGAGGACCCGCCGGGTGCCGGTCTCGATCAGCCCGTAGGCGGTGCGCACCGCGTACATGAACCCGCTGCAGGCGGCGTTGAGGTCCATCGCCGGGCAACTCAGCCCGAGGTCGTGGGCGATCAGGGTGGCCGTGGCCGGGGTGATCCGGTCGGGCGTCGTCGTCGCCAGGATCAAGAAGTCGACGTCGCCCGGCTCGAGTCCGGCGTCGGAAAGGGCCCGCCGTCCGGCCTCGGCGCCGAGGGTGCGGGCGCTCCCCCCGACCCGGCGCTCCTTGATGCCGGTGCGCTCGGTGATCCACTCGTCGGAGGTGTCGAGAGTCTGGGAGAGCTCGTCGTTGGTGATCACCCGGTCGGGCACCGCCGTGCCCCAGCCGATGAAGCGCGCGCCCATAGAGTCCTCCCGCCGTGGTGTGGGCCCCAGTCTAGGGGAGGGTCTTCTCAGGCGCCGGGTGCGTCGAGGACCTGCAGCGTGCACCGAGCCACGCTGATCAGGCGATTCGTGCCGTCACGGAGCTCGATGCCCCAGACGTGCACCCGCCGGCCCTTGCGGATCGGCGTGGCCGTGGCGGTGAGGACGCCCTCGCTCATGGCGCGAAGGTGCGAGCAGTTGAGCTCGGTGCCCACGACGGTGTGGCCGGGTCCCACGCTGAGGGCCCCGCCGATCGAGGCGGCCCCCTCGGCGAGCAGGGCCGACACCCCGCCGTGCAGCACGCCGTAGGGCTGGTGGACCCGCTGGTCGACCGTGACGCGCAGCACGACCCGGTCGGGGTTGGCGAAGACCGTCTCGACCCCGAGGACGTCGTTCACCGAGGGACGGGCCGGGATGCGCGCCGACCAGTCCTCGAGGGTCGGTGCCTCCTCGGGGGAGCGCTCGCTCATGGGGCGAAGTCTATTGAGCCGGTAGCCTCGGCCCATGTCTCGCGTCGTCGACCTGCGCAGCGACACCATCACCCTGCCCACCGAGGCGATGCGCGAGGCGATGGCCTCCGCCGTCGTGGGCGACGACGGCTACGGCGAGGACCCCACCGTCGCGGCCCTCGAGGCCCGCTTCGCCGCGCTGACCGGCAAGGAGGCCGCCTTGTTCGTGCCCTCGGGCGTGATGGGCAACCAGATCGCCCTGCGCGTGCTGTGCGCCCCGGGCGACGTCGTCTTGTGCGGGGCCCACCAGCACGTGGTCGGCTTCGAGATGGGCGCGGCCGCGCGCAACGCCGGCGTCCAGTTCTGGACGGTGGAGGACGACGCCGGGGTCTTCGACCTCGAGGAGGTGGCCGGCGCGCTCGCCTCCGAGGCCGACCACCAGGTGGCGGTGCGCGCGATCGCCGTGGAGAACACCCACATGTACGCCGGGGGAGTGCCCTGGCCCTCGTTCGAGCTCGCCGAGCTCGCCGCCCTGGCCGCGGGCCGGCCGATCCACCTCGACGGGGCCCGGCTCTTCAACGCCGTGGTGGCGACCGGGGAGAGCGCCGCGGCGCTCTGCGCGCCGGCGACGACCGTGATGGCCTCCCTCTCCAAGGGGCTCTGCGCGCCGGTCGGCTCCCTGCTCGCCGGACCCCACGACCTGATCGAGCGGGCCCGCGTCGAGAGAAAGCGGCTCGGGGGCGCGATGCGCCAGGCGGGCTTCCTCGCCGCCGCCGGCCTCGTCGCTCTCGACACCATGGTCGAGCGGCTGGCCGAGGACCATCGCCGGGCCCGCCGCCTCGCCGAGGCGTTCGCCGAGGCCCTGCCCGAGGCCGACTACGACCCCGCCACGTGTCGGACGAACATCGTCTCGTTCGACCACCCCGAGGCCCGACGCCTCGTCGCGGACCTCGCGGGCGCCGGCGTGCTCGGGGGGACCGTCGGCCCGCGTCGGGCGCGCTTTGTCACCCACCACGGCGTCGACGACGGCGACCTCGAACGGGCCGTGGCGGCCGTCGCGCGCCTGCGGGGCTGATCACGTTTCCCCCCGGGTCGTCCCTGAAGCGTCGGGGGGCCGAAGGGTAGCCTGGCCGCGGGCTATGACCGCTATCCGCCACCTCTCCTCGATCCTCCACCGGCCGATCTTCGATCCGGACGGCGAGAGGATCGGTCGCGTCCAGGACCTGGTCGCGCGCCTGGGGGAGGACCCGCACCCCCCGATCGTCGGGGCGGTCATCCGCATCGAGGGCCGGGACCTCTTCGTGCCGGTGCGCAAGATCGGGGGGCTCGCGGAGGGTCGGGTCACCTTCGAGGGTCGACGGGTCGACCTGCGCCGCTTCGAGCGACGGCCCGGCGAGCTGCTGCTCGCCGAGGACCTGCTGGCCCGTCACCTCATCAATCTGGTGCGCGGACGGCTCATCATCGCCAACGAGATCGAGATCGCCGAGGTGGACGGCCGCTGGGAGGTCGTCGGCGTCGACCCGAGCCCCCGCTCTTTCGTTCGTCGGCTCGTCGGGCGTAGCTCCGCCGACGCGTTGGGCAGCGAGTCGATCGTCGACTTCGCCTCGATCGAGCCCTTCGTGAGCCACGTGCCCACGGCCCGCCTGCGCATCCCGTATCGCAAGCTGGCCCGGCTCCACCCGGCCCAGATCGCCGACCTCGTCGAACAGGCGAGCCACGAAGAGGGCGAGGAGATCATCGAGGCCGTCGGCCTCGACCGCGAGCTCGAGGCCGACGTCTTCGAGGAGCTCGACACCTCGCACCAGCTCGAGTTCCTCGAGGGCCGCTCCGACGCCGAAGCCGCCCGGCTGCTCGCGCGCATGGAGCCCGACAACGCGGCCGACCTCATCACCGAGGTGGACCAGGAGCGGCGCCTGCCGATCCTCGAGAAGCTCCCGCCCGAGCAGCAGTCCAAGGTCCGCCAGCTCCTCTCCTACAACGCCGACACCGCGGGCGGGCTGATGAACACCGACTTCGTCTCGGTGCCGGCCGCGGCCACGGTCGCGGTGGCCCTCGAGGCCGTGCGCGACTCGACGGCGCCGGCGGCGAGCGTCCAGGCCGTCTTCGTTGTCGACGAGAGCGGCCAGCCCCTGGGCGCGGCGCCGATCGCCGCGCTGGTGCGAGCCCACCCCGACGACCTGGCGCTCGCCGCCGCGCGCAGTCCCCTCGCCCACGTGCACGCCCACTGGGACGTCCTGCGCCTCGCGCGTAAGATGAGCGACTTCAACCTGACGGTGCTGC
>NCBE01000094.1 GCA_002255565.1 Actinobacteria bacterium 21-73-9 | reverse complement strand
ACCTCCGGAGAGGAGCAGGTCACTGCCGCGACGGTCCCAGAGGATCTGCAGCCACGAATCGATCGACGGTACGATCTGGCTCGTCACGCTGATTCCGCTGCGCGCCTACAGCAACGAGGTGCTCGGCACTCAAACCGGGCACCTCGCTCACGTACGTCAGAGGTTGTTACTTGACCGCTTTGCACTGACTGGGATTGGTGTACGCGACAGTGCTGCCGCCCGCGACCGTGAGATCGAGAACCCCGCTCACGATGGAGTAGGTGTAGTGAGTCGAGTTGGCGCTGGGCCACGACTGGATGTACGGCCCCCCCTCGGTCGTCCCCGTGAGGAGCGCCGAACTCGGGGTCGCTGACGCGTTCTCTGCGTGGAACGCCGAGACCGCAGTCGACACGGTCGCACCGTCCGCCTGACAGGCGGCGAGCTGGCTCTTGCCGGTCACGCCACCGAGGGCGAAGATGACGACGGCGGCCAAGATGCCGAGCACCACGATCACGATGAGGAGCTCGATCAAGGTGAAGCCGTCGATCTCACCCGCGTCCCGACGGCGCTTGAGCCGCTGGTAGGTCGAAATCATTCTCTACTCCCTTGCTGTCTGTGGGATCCCCGACACTCGGACTTTCCCTTGCTTTCCCCTGTCGTTTGTGCGGTTGCACGACAAGGCCTAGCGCGAAGTGTAACCCAACCGGACCAGGTGAATTAGGACCATTCACGTGATTCGAAGCGCGACTCTCGTCGGGAACGACCTGGTCAAGGGCTGTGAGAAAACCTTGTCGCGATTTGTCCCACTGTTGATGGTCGTTGTTCTTCGTGAGACGACGAATTGTGTGATCGAACGAGCGTCGCTGGTCATGTCGTCGACACTCGTAGCGACCCGGCTACGAGGTGGACACCGTCGTCGCGATGGGCACGCGAGCACGAAGCGACCGTCACGCCACCCGGAGCGTCTCCACTGGAGCGAGCTGACCCCCTAGGCAGATTGACGAGCGAGGAGGGCTCAGGCGGTGGCGCGTCCGATGAAGACGGTGGTGGCCCCCGCGATTGTTCGGGGCCACCCCTCGGAGGGCAAGCGCTCCTCCGCGTCCTCGACGCCGACGCTCGCGAGGTAGCGGGCCGCCGTGGCTCGGTCGGCGAAGCAGGCTACCGTCTCGACGTCGTGGCGCTCCAGTGAGGCGACGTGGCGGGCCAGGGTCGCCGCCCCGTTTTCCCTGCTGAGGGGCGGTTCCGCGTGCTCGAGGCCCGCGAGCCGCCAGAGCCCGGCGAGGTGGTCGCGTCCGTTGGTGATCGCGATGAGGGTCCCGCCGGGCGCCAGGACCCGGGCGAACTCGGCCACGGCCTTCTCCACGGGGGAGACGTGGTAGAGCATCCACGCCGCGACGACGGCGTCGAAGGTCCCCGCCGCGAAGGGGAGGTCCCGCACGTCGCCCCGCACGGCGTCGAGGCCGCGCGCGCGGCACGCCTCGACCATCGCGGGCGACGCGTCGAGGGCGAGCACGCGAGAGCCGACCTCTCCGCGGATGCGCTCGGCCAGCTGACCTCGTCCGGCTCCCGCGTCGAGGACGAGCCGCGAGGCCACGGCGCGCAGAGTCGAGATCACGAGGTCCTGGGGTGCGGAGCCGTCCCAGATCGCCGTGCGGGTCTCGAGGTTGGCCGTCGTGCGGTACTGGTCGCGGACGAGCTCGTCATCGTCCCATCCCACGGGTCGACCCTACGCTTCGGGCCGGTTGGTCTCGTCGGCGGTGCGCACGGACGCGCGAGGATCGGGTCGGTCGGGCAAAGGGGACGTGAGGGCGAACCCGAGCGCGAGCTCCGCCGCGTCTTCGGCCGGGCGTGGGGAGACGGGCTCAGGGCGGGGGAAACGGGAGAGAGTGAGACTCGATCGAGTGGGGAGTCGGAGCGCCGAAACGCCGGACGCCCGAGGGGCGACGGCGAGTCGGTCAGCAGCTAAAGAGGTTCGTATAATAGAGTGGCATATTGGTCACAAAGTGAGGCCGCACTGCCGCAGGAACGAGTGGCACAGTTCCGTGTCAGAGGCGATCCGCTCGAGGCCGGCGTCGGCGTGGGCGGCGGCCTCGCCGATCGTGTCGGGACAGAGGTTGGCGAGCTCACGGGACTTGAGGTTTCCCCACACCGGCTCGACCGGGTTGAGGTCGTGGCCGTAGGCGGGCAGGCGTTCGACGACGAGCCAGTGTCGCTGGGTCTTCAGCCGGCCCGCATCGCATTGGACGGGTGACCGGGCAGGCCGTCCCAGATGAGGGTGGGTGACCGGGCAGGCCGTCCCAGATGAGGGTGGCCTTGTCCCCACCCAGGTGCTCGCGTAATTGAGTGAGAAAGTCGATCAGCGCGACGTCGTTGTAGGTGCCGGGGATCATCTGGAAGACCAGCCACGCCCCTTCGCCGCGCGGGTCGTAGCCGAGGGCGGCCGACATCGACAGGCGCTTCCAGTTCGAGAGGTGGTGGCGCAGCACCGGAGTCTGTCCGCGCCTCGCCCAGGTCGCTCACCGAGGGGAGGAGGCTGAAGCCGCTCTCGTCTTGGACGATGATCCAGGCCTTTCGCCGTCGGGCGTTTTTTTTACCCGGGCCCACTCGACCTTGGCCCAGTGCTCGATCGCCGCGTCGTCGCGTTCGAGGGCACGTCGAGCCGGACGCTGGCGACTCCAGCCCAGCCTCGTGAGGATCCTCCAGACGTGACCGGGGTGGTAAGAGACGCCGGTCACGCGCTCGATGACCTCGCCCACGCGGGCCAGTGTCCAGAGCTCCGTGGGATACCCGTTGGCGAGTGGCCCTTTCACGAGTTCGCGCTCGACTCTCGTGAGGTCGTGCTCGCTCAGTCGAGGCAGGCGGCCGGCCCGGCCGGCGCCGCGCAGCGCGGGTGTGCCCCCCTTGGTCCATTCGGCGTGCCAGCGGCTCGCACTCTGGCGAGACACCTCGAGCTCTCTCACCACGTCGGCCTGGGACTTGCCCGCGTCGAACATCTTCCCCGCGCGCCTTCGTCGACGCTCCATCGCCTCAAAGTCGCGCGGGACAGCTCGGGGCTTCGTGCGCAGGGTGTCACGTGAGCGGGTGGCCATAGCACCAGTCTCCCACAATCGGAACCGCTATGTCACTGTATTACGCGAATCTCTTTAGTTCGCCTGGCCGGCCCAGACCCACCGGGTGATGGACTGGCTAAACCCACAGCTCCCCGTCTCGATGTTGCACTGGGCGACGAGGGTGACCCCGCCGTTTGTGGGGTAGTCGTCGAAGGTGACCCGGGCCTCGAGCTGGGGGGCGGCCTGGCAGGCCGCCTCGCTGCCGTGGTCGAAGGTGGTCGAGCAGGCGTAGAGGGTGACGACCCGGGTGGCGGCCTGGGGGAGGCTCACGGTCGTCTGGCACCAGACGTCGATGCTGTAGCCGTTGACGCTGAGCGACGAGGTGGTCCCACTCGTGGGGGCCCAGCAGTAGCCGACGGGCTGGACGCCGTAGCCGTTGGAGTCCAGCGTCGGGTGCGTGGGGACCGGGGTGTTGCGGATCGCCTGGATGGCCGTATCGACCGTGCTCGAGAGGGCGTAGTCGAGGGTCCGGACGTTTTGAAAGGTGCCGGTGTTGTTGAGGCTGCTCGCCGCCCAGTCGGCGAGGGGGATCACGATCAGACTCACCGCCACGATGAAGACGAGAGCCAGAATCAAGGAGGCGCCGCGCTCGTCTCGAGTCGGTCGACTCGTGGCCCTGGCGTGCGGTGAGGGAGCGTGGGCCTTGCGACCTTGGGTGTTGCGCGAAGTCCAAGAATGAGAGCGGGCCATCTCGGGTTAGCTCCCCGTGCCCGTGTAGTTGGTGAGCGACGCCGTCCACTGGTTGGCGTCCCCGACGCTGGTCGAGATGGAGAATTGGGCACCTGAGACGACGTAACCCGTGACCGTCTCGGTATCTCCTGAGGACGTAGCGGTTGGTCCCGACAGGAAACCGCTGACGTTGGTGATCTGCCAGTTGGAGTAGGGGCTTGCGCCACCGGTCACACTGAAAACGACCGTGACCTGGTCGTAGTAGATCCACTGCCCGTGGCTCTTGTACCGACCGGCGTACTGGTTCACCGTCGTCTGACCGGTCACCGTTGGGTCGGAGTAGACCCTGATCGTGTAGCCCCTCGAACCCGTGCCCCCGACCGCGTCGGTCACCGTGACGGTGACGTTGTAAGAACCCTGGGACATGGCCGAGGCCTGGGAGATCACGCCCGTTGAGGGGTTGAGGGAGAGGCTCGACGGCAGCCCCGCCGCGGACCAGGTGTAGGAGCCGGCGCCGCCCGTGGCTGGGAGCTGAGTCGACGGGTAGCTCTCGCCCTGCTCGACCGAGGGGAGGCTCGCCGGCCCGGTGATGACCGGGGTGTTGGTGGCCTTGAAGGTGAAGGCCGTCTGGGTGGCGACCCCGTTCGCGTCGGTCGCGGTGAGGGTGAAGCCGAAGGTGCCACTCGTGACGCTCGTCGTGCCCGAGAGGGTTGCCGTGGTGCCGGTGACGCTCAGGTTGAGCCCGGCCGGCAGGGTGACCAGGCTTGACGCCACGCTGAGGGTCCCCGTGCCGCCCGAGGCGGTGATCGTCTGGTTGTAGGCGACGCCGGTGTGGGCGTCGGGGACGGTCGTGGGGGAGAAGGACGGGGCGGGATTGACCTGGAGGGTGTAGCTGCCGGTCACGGTGACCCCGTCACCGTCGGTCGCGCCGATCGTGAAGGCGTAGGTGCTCGAGGGGGCCGTGACGTTCGAGGCGGTGATCGCACCGGTCGCGCTGTTGAGGCCGAAGCCGGCGGGCAGCGTTCCGGAGGTGACCGTCCAGTTGGCGAAGGTGCCGGTGCCGCCGGAGGCGGTGAGGGTCTGGCTGTAGCTGGCCTGGCCGTCGGTCGCCGCGGCCAGGGCCCCCCCGCTCGGGCTGAGGGTGGGCGCCGCGTTGACGACCAGGGTGAACACCTGGCTCGCGGAGACGCCGTCGGCGTCGGTCACCGTCACGGTGACGGTGTAACTGCCCGGGGTGGCGGTGTTGGTGCCGGTCTCGGAGATGACCCCCGTCGCGGAGTTGATCGCGAGGGTGCTGCCGGCCGGGAAGCCCGTCGCGGACCAGGTGAGCGGGGCGGTGCCGCCGGTCGCCGTGACCGGCTGGTGGTAGGTGGTCTCGGTGTCGTCGATCGAGGCGATCGAGGTCGTGGTGATCGTGGGGACGGCGTTCACCGTGAGGGCCATCGTGTTCGAGGTCACCCCGTTCGCGCTGGCCTGGACGTCGACCACGCCCGCCGTGGCGCCGGTGACGGCGTCGACCGCGACGCCCGAGGCGTCGTTCTGGGTGGTCAGCCCGGTCACCGAGCCGGTGCTCGAGGCGAGGGCCGAGAAGGTGACCGGGGTGGAGCTGTCGGCCGTCTCGACGTTGCCGAAGTTGTCGGTGAGCGTGGCGGTGAGCGTCGTGCTCTTGGTCGCGGTGAAGTTCGTGGTCGTCGCGGCGAGGGCGATCTCGGACATCGGTCCGGGCCCGGTGGGCGAGACGGGGCTGCTCACGGCCGGGGTGAGGTTGCCCGAGCTCGCCGTGATCGTGTACTGGGTCCCGACGACGCCCCCGAAGGTGCAGTTGGTGACGGTCGCGGTGCCGCCGATGGCGGTGAGCCCCGAGCAGTTGGCGATCACGCCGTTGCCCGAGGCGGTGAGGGTGATCACGTTGGTCGAGGTCGTCACCACGTTGCCGGCGGAGTCCTCGACGGCGATGATCGGTTGGGTGCTGAGCAGGGCGTCGGCCGCGCCGGCCACGGGCTGCTGGGTGTAGACGAGCTGGGTGGCCGGCCCGGGCCCGGTGGGCGAGAAGGGGGCGCTGGGCTGCGAGGTGAGCCCGCCGCCCGTCGCGGTCAGGGTGTACGGCGTGCCGACGAGGCCGGCGAAGGTGCAGTTCTGGACGTTGACGTAGCCGAGGTCGGGCACGAGGTTGGTGCAGTTCGCCAGGGTGCCGCTGCTCGGCGAGGCGGTGAGGGCGATGGGCGCGGTCGCCGCGGTCACCACGTTGCCGCTGGCGTCCTCGTAGGCGAGGACCGGCTGGACCGTGAACGACGAGCCCGAGGCGCCCGCCTGGGGCGAGGTCGTGAAGACGAGCTGGGTGGCGACCCCGGTGATGTTGAACTTCGAGCTCGTGGCGCTCGAGAGCCCGCTACCCGTCACCACCAGGGAGAGGCCGTTGGCGTAGGCGCTGCCGTGACAGCCCGAATAGGTGTAGGTGCCGTGGCTCACCGAGTAGGTGCAGCCCCCCAGGGTTTCCCCCGCGCCGGTGAAGGCCAGGCTCAGCGTGGGCGCGGAGGTGATAGCCACGTTGCCGAACCAGTCCTCGACCTGGACGACCGGTTGAACAGGGAAGACGCTCGAGGGGGAGTTGCTCGCGACCCCGGTCGGGCTCGTCTCGAAGGAGAGCTGGGAGGCCGGCCCGGGCCCGGTCACGAAGTAGGCGTTCGAGGTCGCGGGCAGGGCGGCGTCGGACTGGGTGGACGGGTTGGCGACGGCCGTCATGGTGTAGTTGGTCGCCGTCGTCGGCGGGCTGGAGGCCGGGTTGTAGAAGTAGCCGCCCCAGAAGACGCAACTCGAGGGGACCGTGGCCGTTCCGTTGGTCACGGTCACCGTAATCGTCGTCTGGGTCGTGGCGTTCGTGCAGCCCGTGAAGGCCCCGCCCGAGGAGGAGAAGGTGATCGTGCCCTGCCACGCCGGGTTGACCTGGCCGTTGGCGACGTTCTCCACCGAGACCGACGGGGCGCTCGAGAAGGGGCTGCCCGCGGCCGCGGCGACCGGCTGGGTGGTGAAGACCAACTGGAACTGGGCCGCGGCGACGGTGAAGGCCTGGCTGTCGACGGGGGTGAGGGCGCCATCGGTGGCGGTGAGGATGAAGTCGCCGCCCGAGCCGATCGTGCACCCGGTGAAGGTCACGACGCCGAGCACCTCGTTGCCCTGGCAGCCCGAGAGGACCCCCGTCGAGGGGGAGTTGGCCGAGATCTGCAGGATGACCGGGGAGAGGTCGGTCGTCACGGGGTTGCCGGCCGAGTCGACGACCTCGACGACCGGCTGCTGGCTGAGCGGTGAGCCCGCGTAGCAGGTCGTGCCGGGGCAGCCGGGCTGCTTTAGGAAGACGAGGTGGTCGGCGCCCCCACTCGTGAGGGCGTCCCCGGTGGTGCCGATGGGATAGTCCACCACGAAGCTGTTCGAGTACTTGGTGCCCTCCAGGGTGACCGTGATGAGCTGGGGCGCCCCGGCCTTGCAGGTCGGGGTGAACGTCGTCCCGTCCCAGTACTCGACCGGGTCGCTCGAGGCGTACTGGACGAGGTAGCCCGGGGTGCCGGCGGCCGCCTGGGCCGTGTAGGGCGCGGGCAGGGGAAAGCCCTGGTTGGTGCTGTAGAAGGGGTAGCCGCTGATCGGCGTGGAGCAGGCGTCGGTGAACAGAGCCGGCTTGCTCTCGATGGCCGCGATGGCCTCCTCGCTCGCGGTGGCGAGGATCGTGTCGGTGCGGGCCAGCTGGCGGTGCTGGGCCGAGGCGGCGATCGTCGTCGTGAAGGCGATGATCAGGGCGAGCGCGGCCAAGGCGAGCACCACGAGGGCGAGGAGGATCTCGATCAGGGTGTCGCCGCGCTCGGACGCCCTCCGGCGAGCGAGCCAGGAGGCCCCCCCGTCGCGCGCGGTCGTGCGCGCCGTCTCGGGCACCGGGCGGACGGGCCGGCTCCTCACGGCGCCTCCCCTGGTGAGCGCGGGTCGTTTCTCATGAGAGCAGCAGCCCGAAGGCGGCGGCCTCGAGGCCGGCACCGTGCAGGATCATCGTCCAGGTCTTGGGCGTCTCGGACTCGACCATCGCCGTGCCGGTCTTCAGCCCGATGTTGACGTTCCCGGGCACCGAGCAGAGCACCGAGTCGGCGTTGCCCTGCCAGGTGAGGCCGGTCCCGTTCACGCAGGCGTTGCCCACCGGGTCCGAGGGGAAGGCGTCCCCGTTGGCCGTCCACTGGGCGTAGCTGTAGGTGGCGCTCGAGTCGTTCGGCATCACCAGGATCGGGTGGTCCGAGGTCCAGCCGATGTACTCCCCGGCGTCGGTCGACTCGGCGTCGGCCCCAACCGCCCACCAGCCCGTGGCCTGGGAGCCGTTGGCCGTGATCACCGAGATGTTCTTGAGCGTGATCGTCGTGGTGCCCCCGCCGGTCTGGTAGAGGGCCGGCTTGCCCGAGATGCCCGTGTAGAAGGGCGAGCCGCTCGAACAGCCGCTGCCGCCCGAGGAGCAGTAGTTGCCGAGGAAGGCGTTCTGCCAGGTCGGCAGGCCTGAGGGCTTCACCGGGACCCCGGTGATGGAGAGACAGAAGTAGAGCTCCGACCCGCCGGGCAGGTTCACCTCCATCTGCAGGCAGCCGCTCTCGGCCGCGAGCAGGTTGTTCCCGGTCAGGCTGGAGAAGTCCACCAGGCACATCGACGAGGCGTAGTACCCGGTCCCCGGGGTCGCGAAGTTGCAGCCGGCGGTCGAGGAGATGGTGATGGGCTGGCCGCCGGTCGATATGGCCGGTGAGGCGGCGGCCGGCACCGCGGCGAGCGTGTACTGGTAGGCGTTCTGCTCGGTCGCGGTCTTCGCGGCCAGGGCGAACTCGACCCGGGTCACGTTGAGGCTGCTGTCGGTGGCGTCGACGACCGGGACCCACGAGGTCTGGGCCGCGGTGTCGAGGACCCCGGCGAGCTTGTTCGAATCGGTGCTCCCCGGCTGGTTGAAGATCGAGGCCGAGGCCTGGCAGGACGCGGTAATCCCTGATGCACAGGGGGGAAGGGCGTTGTAGGCGACGGTCGTGGAGGTGTCGGGGGTCTGGGAGTAGCCCGCCGTGCAGTACTGGCGCACCAGCTCCCACTGGCCACCGGTGAGGATCTCGGCGTAGCTCACGACCGTCGCGTAGCCGCCGCTGGTGCGCCCACCCCAGGCCAGCCCGAGGAGCTGGTACTCACCGGCCGGCCCGCACTGGTCGAGGGTCTGGCCGGTGGCCACCGTCACCGCGAGCGCCGAGGAGACGTCGTTCTGGTAGGTCGAGGCCACGACCTGGGAGTCCACGGTGTCGCCGAGCCGGCTCGATACCCCGCTCTGGAGCCGGAAGACCGAGATGAGCCCGAGCGAGAGAGCGCCCACGATGAGCGGCATCACCGCGACCACGATGAGCAGCTCGATGAGGGTGAAGCCCGCCTCCTGCTCGCGACGGGCGCGCAGGCGCGCGACGAGGGAGGGACGCCTCTCTCGCCGACGAGCGGCCCGACACCCGCTCGGCCTCGCCACTACTGCACCTTCACCTGGTTGTAGACGCCGTA
>NCBE01000002.1 GCA_002255565.1 Actinobacteria bacterium 21-73-9 | reverse complement strand
CTCGCCCCGCGCTCGACGCCGCCGGTGCGCCTCTACGCCAAGCAGCACGGGATCGACCTCGCCACGGTGCGCGGCACCGGTCGCGACGGCCTGATCACCCGCGCGGACGTCGAGGCCCTGCTCGGGTCCGCCCCGGCCGCCGCGCCGTCGCGGCCGCCGGTGACGGGTCCCACGACGACGACCCGCTTCGTCGGCCACGACCTCGCCCCGTGGTCGAGCGGGCCCGAGGTGGAGCGGATCCCCGTGCGCGGGGTGTTGCGCTCGATGGCCGAGGCGATGACCCAGAGCGCCTTCAGCGCCCCGCACGCGGCCGTCTGGGTGCGCCTCGACGCGACGCGCACGATGGAGCTGCTGGCCGCGCTCAAGGAGCGCCCGGCGTTCGCGGGAGTGCGCCTCTCGCCGCTGGCGATCGTGGCGATGGCCGTGTGCGACGCGGCCCGACACTTCCCCGGCGTCAACTCCAGCTTCGACGCCGAGAAGGGCGAGGTCGTGGTGCGCCGCGTCGTGAACCTCGGCATCGCGGCCGACACCCCACGGGGCCTGATCGTGCCCAACGTGAAGGGTGCCGACCGGCTCGACCTCGTCGGCGTGGCCCGGGCGCTCAACGCCCTCGTCGACACCGCCCGGGCCGGGACGACCGCGCCCAACGACATGCTGGGCACCACGATCACCATCACCAACGTCGGCCCGTTCAACGTGGACGCCGCGGTGCCGATCCTGCCCCCGGGCACGGGGGCGATCGTCGCGGTCGGCCGGGTGGCGCCCGCGCCGTGGGTCGTCGACGGCGAGGTCGTGGTCCGTCAGGTCACCGAGCTCGCGATGTCCTTCGACCACCGACAGGTCGACGGCGCGCTCGCGAGCCGCGTGCTGCGCCACATCGCCGACTACCTCGAGGACCCCGCGGCCCGGCTCATCGCCGGCTGATCAGGCGGCGCGCTGGCGCAGCGCCTCGAGGGCGCGGTCCGCGTGGGCGTTCATCGAGACCTCGCTCGCCACGACGGCGAGGATCCGTCGGTCGGGGGCGACGACGAAGGTCGTGCGCTTGACCCGGAGGAACCCGAGCGAGCGCTTGACGCCGTAGAGCTCGGCGACGCGCCCGTCGGGGTCGCTCAAGAGGGGGTAGCCCAGGTGGTGGCGTCGGGCGAAGTCGCCCTGCTTGTCCACCTCGTCCATGGAGATCCCCACGACCTGCGCCCCGAGGGCGGCGAACTCGCTCGCCAGGTCGCGGAAGTGGCACGACTCGCGGGTGCAGCCCGGGCTGAGGGCCGCCGGGTAGAAGAAGAGGACGACGGGACCGGCCGCCAGCAGGTCCCCGAGGGTCCGCGCCTGGCCGTCCTGGTCGACGAGGGAGAAGTCCGGGGCCGGGTCGTCGACGCGCACGACGCGAGCCTACGGGTCGAGCCGGAACCCGACGCCGCGCACGGTTATGAGGTGGCGGGGGTGGGCCGGGTCGTCCTCGACCTTCTGGCGCAGCCGCTTCACGTGGGTGTCCAGCGTGCGGGTGTCGGCGAGGTCGAGCCCCCACCACAAGGCGTCGAGGCACGCCTCGCGGGTGACCACCTGGCCCAGGCGCGAGGCGAGCAGCGCCAGGAGGTCGAACTCCTTGCGCGAGAGGTCGACCTCGGTCCCGCGGCGCGCGACGGTGCGCCGGGCGAGGTCGATGCGCAGGTCCCCGAAGGCGATGACCTCGTGGTCGTCCTCGGTGACCGGCCGGCGCAGGACCGCGCGGATGCGCGCGACGAGCTCGCGCAGCCGGAACGGCTTGGTGACGTAGTCGGCCGCCCCGATCTCGAGGCCCACGACGACGTCGACCTCACTCGAGCGGGCCGTCACCATCACGACCGGCAGCCGGGTGGTGTCGTAGAGCTCGCGGCAGAAGTCCAGGCCCGACCCGTCGGGCAGCATCACGTCGAGGAGCACGAGGTCGGGCTTGCGCACGGCGAGCTGCTGACGGGCCTCGGCGATCGTGCGCGCGCCCACGACGACGAACCCCTCGACGCCGAGTCCGATGTCGAGGGCGTCGCGGTAGCTCTCCTCGTCCTCCACGACGAGGATCACCGGGCGCACGCGCGCCTCGACGCTCATCGGGGCCGTCGCGACGCGGGGGGGCGGGGTGCGGCACGGTCGACCACGACCGGGGGACGCGGGGATCGATGCCGTGCCACGAGGGTCACGGTACGGAGCGCGGGTTACGCGCCGGTGAAGCGGGAGGGACCCCGAGGTGGAAGAGAGATGAACTGTGGCCGGGACTACGCGCCGAGCGTGAAGCCCTGGTAGGAGGCGCCGCGCTGGTAGCTGCCCACCCCGACGCAGGCCCCGGTGCCGGGGCAGGCGATCGCGTAGAGGCCCCCGTCGACCCCGACCGTCGCCGCGCGGTCGGGCAGGGCCACCGTCGAGCCGCGCCAGACGCCGCCGGCGAGGGTGAGGACGAGGGCCTGGTAGTGGCCGGCGCGGTCGAGGTAGGCCCCGCCGGCCCGACAGGCCCCGGCCGCCGGGCAGGCCACCGCGACGACGCCCCCGTTGGGCCCGCCCGAACTCGACCCGGCCGGCGTGGGCATCCGGGTCGCCCGGTGCCAGGTCCCGTTGGACTCGGTGGCGAGGAAGCCCTGGTAGAGGCCGTTCGCGGCCACGTACTGCCCCCCGGTCGCGCACGTGCCCGGACCCGAGCAGCTGATCCCCTGGTAGCCGTAGAGCAGGACCTTGGGGTCGCGGCGGGCCCCCGCGGGCAGGGCGAGGGCGGCGGCCTGGGGCCAGACCGGCGACGAGGAGGAGTCGACGAGGGGAACGACGGCGCCGGTGCGGTCGATGTAGGTGCCCACCGCGGTGCACGCACCGCCCGTCGCACAGGCCACCTCGGCGAGCGTCGTCCCGGCGAAGGTGCTGGCGTTGGCGGGGGGCGCGACCACGCTGGAGGTGGGCGTCCCTGCGTCGATCGAGACGGCGAGGCCCTGGGTCACGTCGTTCGCGTCGATGTAGGAGCCCACCGCGACGCAGTGGGTCGCCGACGCGCAGGCCGCCTGGCTGAGACCCGCGAAGGGGTCGAGGTTGGACGGCGTGGGCAGGGTCACCTCCTGGGCCGGAGACCACCGACCCCCGGACGCGAGGGCGACGAAGGCTCGCGTGCGCGGGATCCGCGAGTCGTCGAGGTAGGTGCCCACGGCCACGCACGAGCCCGGCGCCCCACAGGCCACCGAGCGCACGGCGGCGACCTGTCCGGGCCCGAGCGCGTTCGTCGGCAGCCCGATCGCCAGCGCGCGGGGCCAGGCGTCCCCCGACTGGTTCGCGACGAAGGCCTGGACGTCGCCCGCGGCGTCGGTGTACGAGCCGCCCACGACGCAGCGTCCCGGCGCGGCGCAGGCGAGCGAGGCCACCGTCGTGCCGGGGTTGGCGCTCGCGTCGACCGGGGCCCGCAAGACGCTCGGCGCGACCCAGCGGCCGCCGCGCTCGTTGAGCACGACGCCGTAGACGGCCCGCCCGGCCCCGGTGTAGGAGCCGGCGGCCTCGCAGACGCCCGGCGCGGGACAGGCGAGCGTGGTGAGCAGGCCGCTCGCGATCCCGGTGCCCCCCGCGGGCAGGGCGGCCCGGTGGGCGCTGACGCGCGCCGGCGCGGCGCTCGCGGCGCTCGCGAGGGGCGCGATCACCACCAGCGCCGCCAGCAGGCCCGAGGCTCGGCGCAGCGTTCTCATCGGCCCTTTCCGCTCCGAGCCCGGCGACGGCCCGGCTCGAGGACTCAGTATAAGAACCGTCCTGATGATGGCGGGTCTAGGGCGGGTCGACGAGGCGACACGGGATGGGCGGGTCCTCGCCGATCCCGTGGCGGGCGCGGATCCGGTGACGGCCGTCGGCACCCGCGAGCGGGTGGTCGGCCGGCTCTCGCCCGCGCACGAGCTGGACCGGGGAGAGCCTCTGGCCGTCGCGCACCTCGGCGACGTCCGTGGCGACGTGGGCGTCCGGGCAGCGCTCGCTCGCCACCGGACCCCCTCACGACGGGCTTACGCGGACTGCTTGAGCAGGTCGCGGCGCTCGACGTACTCGCCCGCGTCGATCTCGCCTCGCGCGAAGCGCTGGCTGAGGATCCGCAGGGCCTCGTCGTTGGCGCTCGCTCCGGCGCCCCGGTTCGGGGGCGACGAGTGGCCCGCGGCGTTCAGGCCGCCCCCACGCACCAAGACCGCGACGGCGGCGACGGCGAGGGCGAGGAGCAGGCCGACGACGAGGAGGGTGACGAGCCCGCCGATCAAGGGGTGACCCATGAAGGAACCCGGAGCGAGACGCACGACGTAGCCCCGGGGGCCCGGGCCGACGCGGATGAAGGGTGGCATGGCCTCCTTTCTGTTCTCACCAAGTACTAAGACAGCCGGGCACTCCACGCAAGCCACGCGGGTCACCTTCTCGCCACTCCCGAGGCGCGGTCCCCGCGCACCGGGAGCGGGTGCGGACCATGGCCACCGCCGCGACCAGGGAGCCCCCTAGAATGGATGAGTCCCGCGGGCGTCGCGCCCGCCCGGGGTGTCATCACCCCCAACGGAGGAGAGTCGTGAAGTACGTCGTGCGCGTCGTCGTGGCCCTGGTGGTTCTCGTCGGGGTGTATCTGGCCGGGCGCCAGACCTCGGGCGCCGACTCGACGACGACCACCTCGACGACGACCACCTCGACGCCCGCCTCGATGTCGGCCTTCTACCTCGACGTGGGGGCCTCGGCCTCGCTCGGCTTCCAGCCGACGGGGGTCTCCCATCACAACGGCGCGCGAACCAACACCGGGTACGCGAACGACCTCGTCTTCCGCGAGGCGCTGCGCGGGGTCACCCTCACGCTCGACCAGATCGGGTGCCCCGGCGAGACGGTCGAGTCCATGCTCTCGACGACCACCGCCGACCACTGCTACCAACTGCCGATGACCCAGCTGCGCCGCGCCGAGCAGATCCTCCAGGCGGACAAGGGCCAGACGGGCCTGGTGACGATCGACCTGGGCTTCAACGACCTTCGCGTGTGCCTCAATCACCTCCCCGCGAGCTCCACGTGCGTCGCCGCCGCCCTCGCCCGCGTCGCGGCGGACCTCCCGGTCATCGTGAAGGACCTCAAGTCCGCGGCCGGGCCGAACGTCCGCTTCGTGGGCCTGCTCTACAACGACCCGTACCTCGGCTACTTCCTCGACGGCGCCCGCGGCCCGGCGGCCGCGACCTACACCCTGGAGTCGATGGACCGGTTGAACGCCGTCATGGCCCACGCCTATCAGTCCGAGGGCGTGGCCGTGGCGAACGTGCCCGCGCTCTTCCAGACTGACGTCACGACCCGAGTGCCCATGGACAACGTGGGGGTCATCCCCGAGAACGTGGCCGCGGCCTGCGCCTACACGTGGTTCTGCTACAAGGCGCCGTTCGGGCCCGACGACCACCCCAACGACGCCGGCTACTCGCTCATCGCCCAAGCCATCGCGGACGTGCTGCCCGCACGCTGGTAGTCACGCTCCCGGAGGGCACTCAGTCCTAGCGCCGGTGGTGCCCACACCTTTCGCACTCACCTGTGCGGAACCGACGACCGTCCTCGCCGCGGCCGCGGCGCGACTGCTCCGCCCTCTCGCCGTAGCGGTCATCCCACTCGTCGTGGTCGTGGCCGCAGCAGTGCCGGTGGGCGTGCGCTTCGGCCCGAGACGCGACGCGCGCGACGGCGGTCGCGAGGGCCATCATCCCCAGCAGGGGCGCGATTCGTGCGCCGACCATCGCGCAGCGCCGACCCAGCGCCACGGGGCCGTGGCCGTGATCGAACGTCTCGTTGCGGTGCATTCCGTCCTCGTCTCTCTCCCCACTCACGTCTTAGGGGACTCTCGGGGGCGCGACTAGGCGCGAAGGTCCCTATTCGTCGACGACGTGACGCTCGCTCATCCGGCCCCGGCGCCGGCGGCTGTGGTCGATCGGCGGGCTCTCGCCGAGCCTCGCGATCAGGTCCTCCACCTCGTCGAGTCGGACCGCCGGCGACCAGAGGAAGCCTTGGCCGTAGCGGCAGTTCACCCCGCGGAGCCGGTTGTACTGCGCCGGGGTCTCGATCCCCTCGGCGATCATCATCACGCCGAGCTTGCGACCGAGCAGGAGGATCAGTTCGAGGATGGCGTCGCTCTGGGGGCTCGGGGCGGCCGGACGGACGAAGGACTGGTCGATCTTGATGGCCCTCGGGCGCAGCTGCACGAGGTACGAGAGCGAGGAGAACCCGGTGCCGAAGTCGTCGAGGGCGATGCCGACCCCGAGGTTCGTCAGCTCCTCGATGATCGCGAGGGACTCGGTGATGTCCTCGAGGGCCACGCTCTCGGTGATCTCGAGGAGCAGGCGATGGGGGGCCACGTCGTGGTGGCGCAGCGCGCCGGCGACGAGCTGGGGGAGGTTGCGGTCGTGGAACTGACGGGCCGAGAGGTTCACCGTCACGTACGGCGGGTAGCCGTCGGTGCGCGGCAGCCGCGTCATCCCCTCGGCCGCGGCGCGCAGCGCGAACGCCCCGAGGTCGTAGATGAGGTTCGACTGCTCGGCGAGCGGGATGAAGACGTCGGGGGGGACGGCGCCGCGCTCGGGGTGGTGCCAGCGCATCAGGGACTCGTAGCCGACGACTTCGCCGTTGGCGAGGTCGATGATCGGCTGGAACGCCATGGACATCTCGCCGCGCTCGACGGCGAGGCTGAGGTCCTGGGCGAGGGTGAAGCGGCTCACCGCCTCTTGGTGCATCGACGGCGTGAAGACCACGGCGCGCCCTCGGCCCTGGCGCTTGGCCTCGTAGAGGGCGATGTCGGCGCTCTGGACGAGGGTGGAGACGTCCTCGGCGGAGGGATCGAAGATCGCGACGCCGATGCTGGCGCGCTGGACGAACGTCGTGCCGCGAAGGCTGAACGGCGCCACCATCTCCTCGAGGACTCGCTCGGCGATGACGCGAGCCTGGTCGGCGCTGGCGATCTCCTCCACGAGCACGAGGAACTCGTCGCCACCGAAGCGACAGAGCGTGTCGGTCGATCGGGCCACGCGCCGGAGGCGATCGGCGATGGCCGCGAGCAGCTCGTCTCCGATGACGTGCCCGTACGTGTCGTTGACGCCCTTGAAGTCGTCGAGGTCGATGAGCAGAACGGCGCCGAACCCGCCGTGGCGGCGTGCGCGCGCGTGGGCCTGGTCGAGCCGGTCCTCGAAGAGCGAACGGTTCGCGAGGCCGGTGAGCGGGTCGTGGAGCGCTCGCTTGGAGAGCTCCGCGGTCATCTTGCGCTCCTCGGTGATGTCGCGCTCGGAGAAGACGAAGTACTGGGGAGCCCCGTCGGGACCGACGGCGGTCGCGCGCGAGACCTCGACGGTGATGACCCGGCCGTCCTTGCGCCGGTAGCGCTTCACGTAGCGGGTCTGGGGTGCGGTGCCGGCGAGCGCGCGGCGGTGGCTCTCCTCGGTGATGCCGACGTCCTCGACGTAGGTGAACGTCGTCGAGTCGCGCCCGACGAGCTCTTCGCGCGCGTAACCGACCATCTCGCACATGGCGTCGTTCACGTCGATGATCCGGTCCTCGAGGTCGGTGAAGGTCATCGGCGCCATGTTCTCGGCGAAGGCGACGCGGAACCGCTCGGCGAGCGAGACGAGTTCGGCCTGGTCGCGGTTGCGCTGGGTGACGTCCTGGCCGTTGACGAGGACCCCGCCGATGGCCGGGTTGTCGAAGGAGTTCGTGGCGACGAGCTCGAGTTCCTTCTCGAGGCCCGAGGGCGTCACGACGCGCAGGCTCTCGCGGATCGAGCCGCCGGGACGCTCCATGAGACCGACGAAGCCCTGGAGGACTCGATCGTGGTCGTCGGGGTGGATCAGCCCGAGGGCGTCGGTCCCCACGCCCTCCTCGGCGCTCAGCTCGAAGAACTGCTGGGCGACGGGGTTCCCGTAGACGACGAAGCCCCCGTGGTTCAACACGACGATCACGTCCGAGGAGTTGTGGCCCAGCGCCTCGAGGGCCATGAATCGCTCCGCGACCACGGGGTCGGACAGCCGGTACGCGCCGCGCGGCTCCTCCTCGCGCCGACCCGGGCTCTCTTTGTCGTCCACGCTCGTCCTCGTCGTTGGGCCTGGTTCGCGGCGCCGCGGGACGGGGAGCGGGTGGCGAGCGGCTCGGAAAAAAGTCATTCTCTCACGTCGTCACCGCGGTTCGCGGCTCCGCGGCCGCGAGCGCGTCACGGGCGGGGCGCACCGCTCCTCGCCGCGTGGGTCGCTGTCGTCCCTGGTGGGGGCGTCGTCGATCCCGCCACGGGGCCACCCCGGCACGCCACGACGCGGAGGACCGAGGCGGCGGCTCGTCGCGGCGGTGCCCGAGATCGGATCGGACGCTAGATCTCCCAGGTCGGGTCGGGGTCGCGCCAGGGTCGGCGCTCCACGATCGAGAGGTCGTCCTCGAGGTCGTTCCACCGCCGCTGCGGGGTGCGCCCGTCGCCGTAGATCCGGGTGAGCCCGAGGTCGACGTCGTCGTGGCGTCGCCCGGTTCGTCCGAGGAGGGAGAAGTCGACGAGCGGCTGGCTGGGGACTCGCAGCTCGACCTCCACGAGGCTGTCGGGAGGCCAGTCGAACACCTAGCAGGTCGGTATCGTCCCCGGTCGGCTCAAAGACATCGAACTCGTGGCACGGGCCCTCGCGACGGAACCGGTAGAAGCGCGGCCGTGATTCCGACGTCGGCGTCGCGGTCGTGGCGCAGGAGACGACCTTCACGGGCCCACCCCAGGAGCGTCCCGCCTCCCATCCAGTGCCGCCCCGCGAGACCGGTCGTGGCGAGGACGTCGTTCAGGTCGCGCCGGCCCGGCACGACGCGTCTCTCGAAGGCGCGGCGCGCGGCGAGGGCGAGGGCGAGAGCGAGGGTGGGTTAGCGCGGGGCGAGGTGCTCGCGTCTCTCGGCCCACGACGCCCTGAGCTCAACCCTAGAGAGGACGCACGGCCCTCGGGTCTCACGAGACTCGATGACGACGCTTTCATGCATCGCGTCGTGAACGTGACCCGGTGACCCACGGGGCGGGGGCTCGCCGTGCCGACGGGGAGATCGGCCACCCTCACGCCTCGGGGGTGTCGCGGCGCCGTCGCGACCTGACGCCCGCGCACGGGGGCGACGTGAGCCGCTCGACGCGGACGCGCCTCAGGGCGTGGTCCGTCCCGCAAGGGCATGTAGGAACGGACCACCTCAGCTGAGACTGAGGCCACTTCGAGGAACTCGAAGGGTCATCCAGTGTCTCACCCGGAATCCCCTTTTCTCCCTGGTTGGGAGGGATATTGAGTGGAGTTGGGCCGGTGTTGTGACGGTGCGCCTCAGGCGCGGACGTACTCGGCGACCCAGTCGACGTAGAGCTGCTGGGGAGCCGTCGGGCACTGGCGGTGGAGCGGGCAGAGGGTCCGCTGCTCGAAGTCGAGGGTCATCGGGACGCGCGGGACGTGGGCGCGCTGGGAGAAGCGCCCCCACACGCGTCCGTCGACCGTGTACACGACACTCGTGGGCGACCAGATCACGCCCCACGTGTGCCACTTGGTCATGTCGATGTGCACGCCGCTGCGCACGATCTTGTTGTTCGCGCCGTAGTGCAGCGACGTGGAGGTCCACACGTCCGACCCGCCCGTCTCGTTGAAGTCGATCTCGGGTGGCCAGTGGTTGCTCGCCGGCCAGAGCAGTTCGGCGACGTTGGGCCCGGGTCCGCTGAGTCGCGAGCGCACGAAGTAGGCGCCGTAGACGTGGGCCACCCCGCACTGACACACACCACCGGTGAACCAGTGCAGGTGGTTCGACGGGTTCTCGGTGGCGAGCAGCTCGAGCATCCCGTCGGTCACCACGGTGTGCGAGGCCAGGAATCGGCCCCCGGGGTCGCCGCCGGGGATCCCCGTGAAGAGGTACCAGTTCCGCGGGAGCTTCGTGCCCCCGAAGTCGGTGACGTACGACAGCCGATAGCCCACCAGCGCGGTGCGCCCCGGCGGGGCCTCGCCCGAGGGCTCGGCCGAGTTGGGCACGCCGACGGGGTAGTGGCCGTTCACGTTGACCAGGCGCACCGGGCCGCGTCCGAGTGGGGCGACCGAGGCCAGGACGATGACGGCCGCGACGCCGAGCGCGGCGCGCCGGACCCAGCGGGCGCCCCAGACGAGCGCACTCGTTGAGAGCATCCCCCGACCCTACCGGCCTCGCCCGCGCCGACCCGGGGCGCGGGCCGGGGTGGACCTAGGCCACGTCGATCGAGACCGAGGCCGTCCCCGCGAGGCGGCTGCGGGAGGTCACGACGGACCCGGTGACGGCCGCCACGATCACCTGGCGATCGTGGAGCCGGGCCAGGCGCTCGAGCAGGTAGGAGCGCACGGCGCTCGCGCGCCGCCCGGCCAGCGCGACGCCACCGGGGCTGGTGGGGTGGCCCACCACCGAGACGAGCTCGTCGCCCTGGGTGGCGATCGCCAGGGCCTCGCTGGCGACCGACGCCTTCTGGGCGGCGCTCAGGGCGACCCGTCCCGAGACGAAGGGGGCCAGGCTGGTCGAGTTCGGGCTCATCGCGTACGACGCGACCCAGTCCACCTGGGTCGACTGGTCGCTGGTGGGGCAGGCGTAGCCCTGCGAGCACCAGGTCTGCTGCTGGAGGTGGAGGGACATCGGGACGTGGGGGACCTCGCTCGGCGCGTTCACGACCCCCCAGACCCGCCCGTCGATGGTGTAGACGACGGTGGTGGGCGTCCAGACGACGCCCCAGGTGTGCCACTGGGTGAGGTCGACCGACGTGCGCACCTGGACCTGGTGGTTGGCGACGCCCCAGTGAAGGGTGGCGAAGCTGAAGGTGGTGTGCCCGTCGGTCTCGTTGAAGTCGATCTCGGGGGGCCAGCCCGTCACGGGCCAGAGCAGCTCCACGACGGTCGGCCCGGGACCGGTCTCGCGCGAGCGCACGAAGTAGGCGCCGTAGGTGGTCGTCGCGTCGCACTGGCACAGCCCTCCGGTGACCCACTGGCCCCCGTAGCCCGGATCGCGCCACGCGTTGAGCGAGAGAAGGCCCCCGCTCACGCTGACGTGGCTCGCCGCCCACTGGGAGCCGGGATCGCCCGACGCGGCGCCCGAGAAGACGCTCCAGCCCGCGGGCAGCGACGAGCCGGTGAAGTCGGTGACGTAGCGCTCGACGAAGCCGGGCAGCGCCGTGGAGCTCGGCGGCGCGACCCCGGACGGCTCGTTCGCGTCGGGCAGGCCCGTCGGGAAGGTCGCCGAGGCGGCCGACCCGGGCAGGTGGGACGGGGGATGGGGGCGGTGCGTCGTGGCCCCTGCGAAGGAGGCGCCGCCCATCGAGATCGCGACGACCAGCGCCAGGCCGGCCAGTCGCGTGGGACGACGGGTCATGGACCCAGTATCGTCGGCGCCTGCGCCAGTCCGTCTGGGAACGGCCTGAAAGTGACTCCGAGGGCCCCGACCAGGTCTGTCCCGGGCACCGACGGCGCCGGGCGCACCAGCCCCAGGAGCGAGTCGGGCCGAACCGGCAGGGGCAGGCCGAGGCCCGCGCCCGCGCGCAGCACGCCGAGCAGCACGGGCCACGGCACGCGCACCCGCACGAGTCGGCTCCGGCCCGCCTCGCGCGCGAGCACCGACATCACGAGGTCGAAGGGGACCGCGACGGGATGGGCGAGGCCGACCACGGCGCCGGTCGCCTCGGGCGCGCGCACGAGGGCGACGAGCCCTTCGAGGACGTCGGTGACGTGGGCGGTGAACTGGGAGGCGCGGGGGAAGGAGGGGATGACCGGCAGGCGCGACAGGCGTCGGAGCGTCCCCATCATCCCCCCGGCCCCGGCGCCGTAGACGAGCCCGGGCCGGGCGACGACGCCGCCGGCCTCGAGCACCGTGCGCTCGACGGCGAGCTTGGTGAGTCCGTACGCCTGTCGGGTGCCGAAGTACGCCGACATCGACGAGACGAACACGACGCGCCCGACCCCGTCGGAACGAGCCGCCTCCAGCAGCGCGCGCGACCCCTCGACGTTGACGCGCCAGGCCGCGACCGGGTCCGTGGTGCGCAGGTCCCACGCCGCGTGCACGAGCACGTCGACCCCGCTCAGGCGTCCCGGGCGGTGCGGCCCCGCGAGGTCGAAGGGCTCCGCCCCGTCGCGGCGCAGCTCGACCACGTCGTCGCCCTCGGCGCGCAGCCGCGAGGCGAGGGCGCCCCCGAGGAAGCCGCCGGCGCCGGTCACCGCGACGCGGGTCATCGCGCCTCCAGGGCGCTCGCGATGCGGTGGGCGTTGGCCATGATGGTGAGGGTGAAGGTCGTCGCCGAGACCGTGGGGAAGACGGAGGCGTCGACCAGGTGGACGTGGCGCCACGGGGCCACGCGACCCAGGACGTCGCTGTCGAGCCCGGGCCGAGGGTCGTCACGGTGGGCGAAGCTGCCCCCGAAGTGGTAGCTCGTGGTCGCGGGCGACAACGCCATCATCGGGACGACCGGCCAGACGCCGAGGTGACGTCCGGCGCGCGCGAGGCGCCCGGCGACCTCGCGCAGGCGTCGGCGGGCCACGTCGTCGCGTCCCGGGGTGGGCGAGATGCGAACCCGGGCGAGCCCGTCCCCGGACGCCCCCGGCGTGACGGTGACCTCGAAGCCCGGCGACCACCAGGAGGGGAGATAGCCCAGACCCACCGTCACCCGGCGCAAGAGCGCCTCGCCGAGGGGGGCGAGCGCCCCCCGGCGCAGCGGCCCGGGCAGGGCCGAGTCCATGGCGCGGCTGTAGGGGTAGCCGTGGATCTGGACGAGGTCGTGCCCGGCCTCGTCGAAGGGCAGGAGCAGGTTGAACTGGTTGAGGGTGAAAGAACCCTCCTCGCGGGCGAGGTGGGTGGCCCTCGCCGACGCGAGGGGCACCACGAACTGGGCCGACTCGACCATCGGGACGGGCCGTCCCCACTGGCCGAGCGAGCCGGCGACCAGGCGGGTCGTGGCGATGGCGCCGGTGGCTAGGAGGACCGCGTCGGCCTCGAGGACCTCGCGCGGTCCGCCCTCGCGCGGGCGGACCACGACGTGGGGGCGACCGTCGTCCTCGCCCACCTCGAGGGCGAGGACGCCCCCGCGGTACTCGACGCGTCCCGCGCTCGCGAGCGCCTCGATGGTCTGGGCGGCCGAGTAGACCAGGCCGTACGGGCAGCCCGTCATGCACAGTCCGCACGACACGCACGCCGGCGCGCGCATCGCGAGCCGGGCCCGACCCACCAGGACGCCGGCGCGGCGCACCGCGAGCCGGTGGCGCTCGTAGCGCTCGAGGATGCGCCGGGCGTTGCCCGCGAGCGGGGGCAGGGGATCGGCCTCGCCGAAGAGGGGGAAGTACTCGGAGAGGTCGTCGACCTCGCCGGCGTAGGGGATGGCCGCCAGCACCGCCCGGTAGTGGGGTTCGAGCTCGTCGCGGGTCACCGGCCAGTCCTCGAAGCTGGCCGCGGAGTACGCCATCGTCTGGGCGCCCCAGGTGTTGGAGAACCCCCCGAGGGCGCCCGAGACGACGTGGGCGTCGTCGGCGAGCCCCTCGCGCTGTCCGAAGTCGCGGAACGGGAAGTCCGAGCCGAACGTGCGCTTCTCGGGCAGGCGATGGTCGTGACGGGGCTCGGCGACCACGGCGACCCGCGCCCGTTCGCGGGGGTCCCAGCCCGAGGGGGGCGAGGACGCGAGGTGGTGGCGCGCCGCGTCGAGCTCGGGTTCGAGTCGCCCGCCGACGTCGAGGATCCTCACTCTCACGTCACCGCGCTCGACGAGCGCGAGGGCGGCTCCGGCCGCGGCCGGTCCGGCCCCGACGATGACGACGTCCATCCGTCTCACCGCAGACGGCCCGCGAGGTTGCCCGCCGCCCCGAGGGCGAGGGCCGCGACGAGCACGCCGTAGCGCACCGGTGCGTAGAGGTCACCCCCGGCGAGGGCCCGCCCCTCGAAGACGAGGCCGCGGGCCAGCGAGCGCAGTCCGAAGCGGAGTTCGGCGCGCAGGTTGGACGCCTCGCCGAGGCCGCGGAAGGCGGCGACCTTGCCCCGGTTGACGAAGAAGCACCGTCGCCAGAAGTAGTCCCAGGTGAGCCGGGACGCCGGGACGAAGTGGGCGACGACGGCCCCGGGGTCGAAGACGACGGCGTCCGCGCCGAAGGCGTGGGCCGTGCGGTGGCTCAGGTCCATGTCGTCATGGTTGTCCGAGTGGAAGCCGCCCCACGAGAGCAGCGCCGCCCGGCGGATCGACATGTTGGCGCCGATGAGGTGCTCGACCGGCCCCTTCGTCTCGGGCAGCCCCCGGTAGGCGCAGCCGAAGACCCAGTCGCACTCGAGGGGGATCCATCGCGGACGGGGCGACTCGAAGCGGGGCCGCGGCGCCCCCCCGACCGCGACGGCGCGCGGGTCGGCGTAGTCGGCGACGAGCCGCTCGAGCCAGTCGGGTGCGGCGGCGGCGTCGTCGTCGAGGAAGGCCAGCACGTCACCGGTGGCCAGCTCGGCGGCGCTCGTGCGGGCCCCCCCGAGGCGTGAGTCGAAGCGGTTCTCGATCACCCGCACCGCCACGGCGCGGTCGGCGAGCAGCGCCGGGACCTCGCGGGTGGCCCGCTCGAAGAGCTCACGATTGTGGTCGACGCTGAGGAAGAGCTCGACGGGTTGGTGCGTCTGGGCTCCGACCGAGCGGATCGCGTCGCACAGCAGCGCCCAGCGCTCCAGGGTGTACGCGCAGACGATCACGCTCACGCTGAGCGCGGGGGCCGCCGCGGCGTCGCTCGGACGGCTCATCGCGCACCCCTCCTCGCCCGGGGACGGCCCGGGACCGTCCCGGCCCCCCCTCGGTAGAATGCCCAGGTATGTCGGGTGTTCCGGAGGTGACCTCGACGGACACCGGTCACGCGCGCTCGCGTCTCTCGAGTGTCGTGGTGGCGACCGTGACCACGTTCATCGTGGTGACCGTGATGGCCTCGGTGGTCGTCTTCGCCTACGCCTACACCCATCGGACCAGTGTCTTTTCGATCCACCCGCACGGGCCCACTCCCTACCCGGTCGGCGTGCGTGACGCCCACGCGGTGTCGGGCGTCGCGCCACCCGGACCGAAGGCGCTCGCCCACTTCCGTCAGGTGTACGTTACGACGTTCTCCGGGACGTCCCTGCCCTCGGGCTGGTACCTCTTCACCGGCCCCCAGGCCGGCTCGCCCGGGGGGCACTTCGGTGCGCGCCACGTGACGGTCCACGACGGCACACTCGAGCTGCGGACTTTCAAGGACCCGGCCTTCAAGAATGCGTGGGTGACGGGGGGCCTCTGCCAGTGCGGGCGGCCCATGACCTACGGCGCCTACTTCGTGCGCAGCCGGGTGTCCGGGTCGGGCCCCAACGAGGTCGAACTGCTCTGGCCGGCGAACAACCAGTGGCCGCCCGAGATCGACTTCAACGAGACGGGCGGACGCGTCTCGGCCACTTCCTCGACGGTCCACTGGGGCCCGATCAACCAGATCGAGCAGCGCTTCGTCACGGTGAACATGACCAAGTGGCACACCTGGGGCGTGATCTGGACCAAGAGCGAGATCATCTACACCGTCGACGGCCAGGTGTGGGGCACGATCGCCTCGCCCGAGGAGGTGGCGCACGTCCCCATGACCCTCGACTTCGAGCAGCGCACGCTCTGCGCGCTGCACCGCCAGTGCCCGACGCACCCGGTCTCGATGGACGTGGCCTGGGTCGCGGAGTACGCGCCGGCCCACTAGGCCCTCCTCAGAACCGACGCGGTCGGCCAGGAGTGGACGATGACGTAGCCGCGGGCGACGAGGTCGCTACGCACCACCGCCATCCAGTCGTGCGGGTAGTTGAGCACCTCGACGCCGAAGTTCGACTCGGAGCGACCGAGCAGGATGAACGTCGACTTGCTGTGCACGAGTCTGCGCACGATGGCGTTGAGCGGTGTGGCCGACGTGGCCGAGCCGGCGATGTACTCGTTGACGGTCCCGACGTCGCGCTGTCCCAGGGGCATGAAGTAGTTGGCCAGGCCGATCACCTGTCCCGGGCGGATGTGGTTGTAGATGTAGTTGACCGCGGCGACCTCGTCGGGGGTGAAGGACTCGTAGGCGTCGTTGCCGCCGCGCACCATCGTCGTGATCAGCGCGCACGCCGCCAGCACGACGGCGACGAGGACGCGAGAGGATCGCTCGAGCGCGTGGCGGGTCGCCGTCCAGGTCCGGCTGGCGATCGCCCGGTCGAGGTGACCCGTGATCGCCCAGGACGACGGCGGCCGCAGGAGCGCGAGCGGGCTCGAGAGCTGGCCCTCTCGACTGGGCAGGATGGCTGAGGCCGCGAGCATGCCCACGAAGGGCAGCCCGTACAAGACGACCCGCATGAGGCCCTCGCCCCCGTAGTTCTGCGCCGCCATGAGCAGCAGGGGGGCTGCCGCCAGCGCCTCGAGGGCGCGCGAGTCGGCCCGTCGGCGCACCACGCCGACGGCGGCCAGGAGGTAGATGGCCGCCGTGAGGCCGATCCGAGACTTGACGACGATGAGGTGGGTCACCGTCCCGGTGACCCGGCTCGTCACGTTGCTGCTCAGCTTCGAGCCGAGCTGTCCGATCGAGCCGAAGATCACCCCGAGGTGGCCGACCCAGAAGTTGCTGGCCCCGAGGCTCAGCCAGCCGATGGCGAGCACCACGAGCAGGATCCACACCTCCGGACGGCCCAGCCGACGCGCGAGGAGGAGGGCCGGGAGGGCCAGGGCCAGGGCGTAGGGCGTGAGCTGGTGGCTCATCGAGCTCGCGAGGAAGACCAGCGCGAGCACGCCCAGCAGACCGGCCGTCACCGCGGGGGACCGGACGGGTTCGGCGTCGTGGCCGAGCACCCGCCCCAGGCGAAGGAGGGGGCGGCTGAAGGTCAGCCGCTCGCGCCACGACCCGGGGTCGTGGGGTGTGACCTCGAGGGGCCTCGGGCGCCAGAGGTAGAGGACCGCGGCGATGGAGACCAGGTAGAAGAGGTAGTTGAGCGCCTGGGGCGAGAAGTAGTCCTGGAGGATCCAGTTGGTGGAGTAGTAGAGGGCGATGCCGAGCCAGCCCGCGCGGGGCCCCACCCCGCTGTAGCGGGCGATGACCAGCAGCGGCGGGAGATAGGACAGCTCGATCGCCAGGGGGAACCAGTGGGTGAAGGCGATGGCCGAGTGCAGGCCGACGAAGGCCGAGAGCGTCGCCCCGAGGGAGAAGGCCCCGGGCCACGAGAAGCGCGCGTCGTAGCCGTTCAGGGGCTGGCCGTGGACGAGGATGTACTTGATGAAGCCGACGTGGATCCACGAGTCGGTCAAGACGGCGGTCGGCTCCACCGCCGACGCGGTGCCGTAGAGGAAGATCGCCAACAGCACCATGAATCCGACGAGTCGCGCGGTGCGCAGCGTGGGCTGACCGAGCTCGACGGCGAAGCCCACGACGCTGATCAGCAGCCCCGCGAAGTACGTCCACCCGAGCACCGAGATCAGGCCGTAGCCGTTCATCGCGCCGTAGTCCGAGGTGGCGACGGCGTAGATCCATAGGGCGAGGCCGAGACCACCGAGCCAGAGGGTCAGCGGCCCCGCGGCCGCCCGGCTCAGGGTGCGACGCGCGTCGAGCCACGCGGTCGTCCGCGGCGGGGCGAGGGTGGCGCTCATCCGATGATCTTGAACCGGGCGTAGACGACGACCGCGTAGAGCACGACCGAGACGATGACCGACACGTCGAGGAAGCGCCACACCACGCGCGAGAGGGGCACGTTCCAGATGCCGCTCGTGGCGCGCACCACGAGCAAGATGACGATGGCCACGAGCAGCACGAAGACGACCGGTGCGCTGGCCGACGCGGCGTCGGCGACGATCACGACCGAGGTCACCGAACCCCCCGACGTCGGTGCTGACGCGCCTGGAGGGTGAGCGAGACGGCGCAGACCAGGCCGAGGACCTCGCCGAAGCCCATCAGGTGCCAGAGGTGGACGGTGATGAGGACCTGCGCCGAGAGCATGAGGATGGTGAGGCTCGCGGCGAGGGTCATCCCGAGCTCGAGGGCGGGCTGGGCCAGGCGCATCCAACCCACGACCGCCCAGCCCGGCCCGAGGAGACCGAAGACGAGGCCGACCACGAAGCGCACGGGTCCGTGGACCTGGGCCAGCCCGAGGGCGACGATCGCGAGCGAGACCGCGACGAGGCCAACCGACACTCGAAGCCGGACGTCGTCGCCCGGCAGCGGGCCCGGGGCGCGCCGCCGCCTCGCCCCCAAGGGCCCGCGCACCAGCGCACGAAACGTCGTCGGCGTCGCCGAGGGCCCGCCGGGCGGCGCGGCCTCCACCTCGAGCTCGACCGTGCCGGGTGCGCGGACCCCCAGCGCGGGGCCGACGGGGGGCCCTGCCGGGGGGAGCGGGGCCACGGGCTCGGGCGCGGGCGCCGAGGGGGGCTCGGGGGCGAGGGCGGCGCGGCAGCGCTCCAGGACGAGGCGGCGCTCCTCCCGCGGGATCCGCGGCGGGTCGCAGTGCAGGCCGGGGTGCGAGGCGAGACGGTGGAGCATCGAGGGGGCGAGGGGGCGCCGGTCGAGCCGCAGCACCCGGGCCGGCCCCCCGTCCACCTCGGGCAGGACGACCACCGCGTCGCTCAACTGGTGGCGCAGGGCCAGCCGGGCCAGGGCCTCGTAGACGAAGGCCTCCCCCGAACGGCTCTGGGCGACCTGGTCCAGCTCCTCGGACAGGGTGACCGGGGGCGTCACCGGCTCGTCGTCAGGGCTCGTCATCGTCCTCGGAGGGGTCGGGGGGCGCCCGGGTGTCGCGCCTCCGGTCGGTTGCGACCCAGGGCCGCACGGACCATCATTTTACGGCCACCCCCGCCCGAGGGGGTGGCGCCAACCGGTCAGCGGGGGGCGTAGGAGGCGACGGGGGCCACGGCCACCGTGGCGTGGCGCACCAGCCGCCCCGCGAGGGCGTCCCAGTCGTCGGAGCTCGGGAAGCGCAGCGAGGACAGGCGCAGGGCGTGGTTGAAGGCCACGTGGACCGACGCCGGCCGGGTGAGGTTGGCGACCAGCCCCCCGGCGTAGCCCCGACGCAGCGCGAGGGTCTTGGTCGAGACCATGGCCACCGTGGCGACGCCCCGGTCCATCGCGGCGTCCAGGGCGCGCGAGGCGTCCGTGGGGTCCGCGATGCCGGCGGCGGCCGACGAGCCCACGACCTCCTCGAGGTCGGACGAGGTCATCTCCCCATCGATCAGCTCCACCTGGTCGGCGTGATGGCTGGAGCCGACCAGGTCCTCGACCTCGCGGCCGCGGTGGCGCATCACGACGCGGAGTCGGTAGTCGTCGATCCACTCGTCGGGCACGGCGTCGAAGGCCGTCAGGACCGTCGCCAGCGCCGCCACGTTGTCCCGGGGCAAGAAGGCGGTGATCGCGCCGTTGTCGTCGTCGCCGCCGCGTCCCGTGAGGGCGAGGGCCCGGTGGACCCCGACCCGCGGTCCTCGGGCCCCCAGGAAAGAGCGGAGGGTGCGGGCGTCCTCGGCCCGACCGACGAACACCTGGTCGGCGCCGTGGGCGAGGGAGCACAAGGCGGCGAGGTCGGCCGCACGCACGCCGGGCAGGCTGGCGCAGAGGACCACGGTGGGCACCCCACGGGCCCGGCCGATCTCGAGGAGGTCGGCCATCCAGACGTTGTCGAGGCCCGGCCAGACGTAGACGACGAGGAGGTCGGCCGACTCGTCCACCCACTCGCGCAGGGTCCGGGCCCGGTCCTTGGACCGGATCGGCGCGCGCAGGGTCACCACGTTGTCCTGGCTGCCGTCACGCTGGACCGAGGCGAGCGACGGGGCACGGTGCAGGCCCGTGAGCTCCTGCTCCGAGAGGTCGACCTCGATGCGGGTCACCATGGCCCGGCGCGACAGCGCGCGCACCAGCTCGGTCACGATGACCCCGGGAATCGTGAGGGCGAGCCCCGGACCGGCGACGACCACGTGGAACCGGTCGGTCCCGGCGAGGGAGGACTCAGGCATCGGCTATCCGATAGGGACGGAGCCGCTCGCGCACGATGGTCCGGAAGATGCGCAGGCCGTCACGCAGCGCGTGCAGGCGGCTCGTGCCGTGGATCCGGTGGGTCTCGTAGCAGGCGACCTCGGCGATGCGCAGCCGGCCCCGGCGGGCGCGGATCCCGATCAGGGTCTCCACCTCGAAGCCGTCGGAGTCGATGTTGAGCCACGCCAGGCGGTCGGCGCGCACCGCGAAGAAGCCGTAGGTGGCGTCGGTGTAGCGGGCCCCGAAGAGGACCCTGATCAAGAAGCAGATGCCCGCGTCGCCGAAACGCCGTAGCGGGGTGATGTCGGCCGATCCGGCGCCGTCGGCGAAGCGGCTGCCCTTGACGTAGTCGGCGCCCTCGAGCAGCGCGTCGCGGAAGCGGGGGATCATGGCGCCGTCCATCGAGCCGTCGGCGTCGATGGCGACGAGGAGGTCGCCCTTGGCCGCGGTGAGCCCGGCGCGCAGGGCGGCGCCCTTGCCCCGGCGGGTCTCGTGGACGACGCGCACGTCGGGCCACAGGGTCTTGGCGATGCGCTCGGAGTCGTCGCTCGAGCGTCCGTCGACGAGGATCACCTCGTCCACCCACGAGGGGATGGTGTTGAGCACGTAGGGCAGGTTCCCGGCCTCGTTGAGCGTCGGTATGACGACCGACACGGTCACGTCCTCCGCCGTTAGCTTGCGTTCCTGATCAGGCCAGGTGCGTCCTGACAAGGACGCGGGGTTGACGCCGTGCACCTATACCGCCCCTTGCTGGCCCTTGCGGCCACAACACTTACAGAGGCCTCGGCCACTGTCAACCGCGCCAAGGTCCCTTCTCTGAGATGACATCGACGTAATTCGGCGGTGACGAACGCGCCGCCCGCCGTGGCCCGCGCCGCGGCGCGGGTCGTCGCACGGTGGCGTCGCTGACATCGCTCTCCTCGCTCGACGGTTCGCTCGTTGGGGTGCGGACCGGTTGTCAGGCGCCCGGGGCGTACTCGGCCACCCAGTCGACCTGCATCGACTGGGGCGCCGACGGACAGGCGTAGCCCGAGCTGCACCAGGTCTGCTGCTGGATGTCGAGGGTCATCGGGATCGACGGGATCGAACCGGAGTTGGCCACCTGGCCCCAGACGCGACCGTCCACGGTGTAGGTGATCGTCGTCGGGGTCCAGATCACGCCCCAGGTGTGCCACGCGGTCATGTCGATCGAGACGTGCGACTGCACCTGACTGCGACTCGAGCCCGACGCCGCCCAGATGTCGCTCGCGGTCGACCCGCCGGTCCCGCCGCTCGTCTCGCTGAAGTCGATCTCCGGCGGCCAGGTGTTGTTGGCCGGCCAGAGCAACTCGACCTGGGTGGGGCCGGCGCCGGTGACCCGCGAGCGCACGAAGTAGGCGCCGTAGGTCCGCGCGACGTCGCACTGGCAGAGGCCGCCCGTGACCCACTCACCGCCGTAGGCGGGGTCCTGGAAGGCGTTGAGGGTGAGCAGGCCGCCCGAGACGCTCACGTGCGAGTTCGCCCACTGCGAGCCGGGGTCGCCCCCGGGCTGGCCGCTGTAGGTGTACCAGCCGCTCGGCAGGGACGACCCGTTGAAGTCGGTCACGTAGGACTGGGTGTAGCCGGCCATCGCGTTGGCCGCCGGAGGGGCGTAGCCCGAGGGGGCGCTCGCGTCGAGGGTCCCGATCGGGTACGGCGTCGACGGGGCCGCCGGGGCGGACGTCGTGGTCGTGGTCGGGGGCGCCGCCGTCGTGGTCGTGGTCGCTGGGGCGGACGTGGTCGTGGTGGGGGGGTTCGAGCCCGAGGCCTCGCCGGACGTGCCCCCCGTTGTGGTGGTCGTCGGGGCCGGCGCGTTGTTGGACGGGGCCGGAGCACCGCCGGAGGGGGCCGCTGAGGTCGGGCCGGCGAGCGTGGGAGACGCGATCGGGGTCACCACCGCGACCCCGCCGGGAGCCGTGACGCCCGTCGTGGTGGTGGCGGCCGCGCCCCGGTTGTGGTGGTAGGGCCCGAACGCGGCGAACGGGCCCCCGGGCTGGATGCTCGTGAAGGTGCCCGTGCGGACCCCGGCGGCGAGGCGGGTCGCGGGGGTCGCGGCCGCGTCGAGGTTGATCATGACGACGAGCAACGCGGACGTTGCGATCAGCGTCGCGATCTTGGGGATCGGGTGGTCGGTCCGCCGGGTGAGGAAGCGGTTGAGTCGTGTGAACATGCCCTGTGCCATGGATTCCACGCTTCAGGACGCAGATAACGACCCCGCCTACCCATCCCCAACGCACGGTCAACTCAGTGGCTCCACGCTCCGACCAGGGGTTTAGAGAAAACAACTCTCGAACAACGTTGCCGGCGACGTGGCGCTGGGCTCAGTGGGCGTCCCCGCGGGCGGCCCAGGCGTCGGCCACGATCCCCTCGAGCGAGGTGTGGGCGATGGTCCAGCCCAGGATCTCTCGGGCCCGGGCGTTCGAGGCCACGGCCTCGGCGGGGTCGCCCGGTCGGCGCGGGGCCGCTCGGACCGCGAAGTCGACGCCGGTCACCCGGCGCACCGCCTCGAGGACCTCGCGGTTGGTGTGCCCGACCCCGGTGCCGAGGTTGACCACGACCTCGGGGTGCTCGTCGAGGGCGTCGATCGCGCGCACGTGGGCCCGGGCGAGGTCGAGGACGTGGACGTAGTCGCGCACGCAGGTGCCGTCGCGGGTCGGGTAGTCCTCACCGTAGAGGTCGAGGCCGTCGCGGACCCCCGCCGCCGCGTCGAGGGCCAGGGGGATCAGGTGGATTTCGGGGTCGTGGCGCTCGGGGTGGGCCGGGCTCGCGCCGGCGGCGTTGAAGTAGCGCAGACTGGCCGCCCGGAGGCGTCCGCGTGCGACCAGCCAGCGCAGGGCGGTCTCGACCTGGGCCTTGGACTCGCCGTAGGGGCTCTCGGGGTGGATCGGGCGGTCCTCGGTGATCGGCATGGCGTCCTGGGTCCCGTAGACGGCAGCCGAGGAGGAGAAGACGAGCTTGGGACAGCCCGCCTCGACGAGGGTGCGGACCAGGGCGAGGCTCTGGGCCACGTTCACGTCGAAGAAGAGCTCGGGCGTGGCCATCGAGATCGCGGGCTCGATGCGCCCCGCGAAGTGCAGGCACGCGTCGAATGCCCCGAGCGAGGCGACGAGGGGAGCGTCGCCACAGCGCCCCTCGACGAAGCGCGCCCGCACGGGCACGTTCTCGCGGTGCCCCGTCGAGAGGTCGTCGAGGGCGACCACCTCGTGGCCCTCATCGAGCAGGACCTCGGCCGTCGTCGAGCCGATGAACCCGGCCGCCCCGGTGACCAGGACCCTCATCGGACACTCCCCGACGAGCGCGCGGACCGGTTCACGCGAGGACCCTAACATCGGACCCCGTCGGGCCCGTGGGCCGCTCGTCTCGTGTGCCGTGGGTGGGCCCCCGTTGGGTATCGACTGGTAGCGTCGCCTGCGTTATCGGGCATCCGTTGGGGAGAGGAGGGTCCCGTGCCGTCTGACAGCGACGCTCGCCCCTTCGAGGTGGGGGTGCTGCGCGACGCGTTCGCGTCGGGCCAGCTGCTCCTCGTCTACCAGCCCATCTTCGACCTGCGCACCAGCGCTTTCGTCGGCGTGGAGGCCCTGATTCGTTGGCGCCACCCCCGGCTCGGCCTGCTCGGGCCGGACGCCTTCATCGGGACCCTCGAGTCGAGCGACCTGGTCGGCCCGGTCGGGCGCTGGACGCTCGAGACCGCCTGTGACCAGGGAGCCATCTGGCACGACGCGGGCTATCGCTTCCGGGTTTCGGTCAACGTCTCGGCCCGTCAGTGGGCCGAGTCCGACCTCGTCGAGGACGTGCGCTTCGCTCTCGACGAGAGCCGCTTCGACCCGGGCCTGCTGGTGCTCGAGGTGTCGCGCGCCACCCTGCACTCCGACCCGGGCGCGGCCGAGCGGCTGAGCGCGCTCGCGGCGATGGGGGTGCACCGCGCGGTCGACGACTTCGTGCCCGGCGGGGACGAGCTCGCGTACCTCTCCGGGGTCGGCGTCGACGTGGTCAAGATCGACCGGTCCTTCGTCGCCGGACGCGGCGACGCCGACGCCGACGCCGTGACCGCACTCGCGCGTCGGGCCGAGACCCTCGGCATCCAGGTGATCGCCGCCGGGATCGAGGACGCCAGCCAGCGCGAGCGGTTCGCGCGCGAGCAGATCGCCTCGGGCCAGGGCTTCGGCCTCTCCCAGCCCTACGAGGCGGACGAGATCGACCGTTACCTCGAGGACTTCTCCATCTTCTCGGGCAAGCCCCTCTGATGATGGCCCGGCGCGCCCCGACGACCGCCGGCTCGAAGGTCGACGAGGTCCCCCGAGACCGCGCGGGTGACCTGCGTCGGCGCTACGTCGAGCTGCGTCGCACCCAGCGCCACGGCGCACCCTCCCCGCGCAGCGACGAGGCGGCCCTGCTCGACGCCTTCGTGGAGATCGCGAGCGAGGGCTTCGCGGACTGGGTCGCCGTCGACCTCGTGGACGAGTCGGGGGCGACGATCCGATCGCGCCTGGTCGGCGCGGGCGGCGACGGGGACGTGGCCGTGGCACTCGAGAAGGCGGTGCCGGGCCTCGCCGGCGTCGTCGACCGCGTCATCGTCAGCGGGACGACCGAGACCTGGTCGCCCGAGGGCGACGCGGTGCGCGCGGTGGTGGTGGGGCTGCGGGTGAAGGACCGTGCCTACGGTGCCGTCAGCTTTGTCCTGGCGCCCGAGCGCGACCCCTACGACCGGGCCGACCTCGTCGCGGCCGAGGAGGCCGCCTGGGGACTGGGGGCCATGGTCGAGCGCCGCCTCCTCCAAGACGAGAGCCGTGCGGCCCTTCGCGCGACCCAGCGGATGGCCCGCCAGCTCCACCAGGTGTTCGCGGCCACGGTGTCGGTGTCGGGCGCGCGCGACGAGGTCGAGGTCGCCACCACCGTCGTCCAGAGCGCGCGGCGGGTCTTCGACGCCGACCTCGCCACGCTGGAGTTGTCGTCGGGGCTCGCCGCCTGGAGCGCGCGAGGCGAGGCCCGCGCGACCCTCGGCCGACGCGACGACGTGGCGGCGCCCCGGGATGGCTCCGACGAGGCGCGCCGGGTGGGCGACTGGCTCATCGTGCCGGTCGCCGAGCGTGACGCCGCGCGCTACGGGGTCCTCGCGGTGCGTCGCGAGGGGCGCGCGCTCTCTTCGGAGGACCTCGAGATCGCCACCTTGCTCGCCCAGGCCGCGGCGACCGCGCTCGGCTCGCGCGCCCTCGCCCGAGGGATCGAGCGCAGTGAGGCCCGGCTGCGCGCGCTCGTGGAGACGGCCCCCGTGGGCATCGTCGAGGCGTCGGCCGACGGGACCCCGCGGTGGTGGAACCGGGCCGCGGAGCGGATCTTCGCCTGGCCGCCCCCGGGGACCGGGACGCCGCCCACGGTCCCCCGGGCGCTGGCGGCCGCCCTCGGCGAGCTCGCCCGCGAGGTGGGCGAGCGCAGTGGGCCGGCCGTGCGCGACCTGGTGGACGTTGAGGTGCGCGGACGGGCCCGCGACCTCACGACGGCGGCCGCTCGGGTGGAGCTGCCCGACGAGCCCGACCCCACGCTCATGGTCCTCATCGACGACGTCACCGACCACCGGCAGCTGAAGGCCGAGGTCGCCCACGCCCAGCAGATGGAGCTGCGCGGCCGGGTCGCGAGCACCGTGGCCCACGACTTCAACAACCTCATCACCCTCATCACGGGCTACGCCGAGATCTTGATGCGCGAGATCGACGAGGCGCGCCTCGTCGAGATGGTGCGCGACATCCAGTCGACGGCCTCGCGGGCCTCGCGGCTCACCGCCCAGCTCCAGAGCATCGGCCGGGCGCCGGCGCTCGATCCGGTGGTGCTGGCACCGGGCGACGTCGTGCGCGCCAACGCCGAGGTCCTCGAGCGGTTGGTCGGGGTCGACGTCGAGGTCGAGCTGCGGGTGGACGACGGGGCCGGCGCCATCCGGGTCGACACGGCCCAGTTCGAGCAGATGATCCTCAACCTCGCGATCAACGCGCGCGACGCCATGCCCGACGGTGGCCGCCTGGTCATCACCGTCGACGGCGTCGAGGTGGCGGGGGCGGCGGCCGGCGCCCTCGGGGTGGAGCCCGGCCGTTTCGTGCGGGTGTCGGTCTCCGACACCGGGATAGGGATGGACGAAGAGACGATGGCCCGATGCTTTGACACGTTCTTCACGACCAAGGGACCGCTCCAGGGGACGGGGCTGGGACTGGCGTCGGCCCGTCGGCTGGCCGAGGCGAGCGGCGGGGCGATCTCGGTGCGCAGCACGCTCGCCGTGGGCACGACCTTCGAGGTGCTCTTCCCGGCGACCCGCGAGGCGGTCGTCATCGAGCTGGCCAGCGCCGCGCCGCGGCGGACGCGGGGGTTCGCGACCATCCTCGTCGCCGAGGACGACGACGCCCTGCGCCGTCTCATGGTCCAGGTGCTCAGCCGCAACGGCTATCAGGTCCTCGAGGGCACCTCGGGCGAGGAGGCCCGGTCCCTCGCCGAGCGCTACGAGGGTCCGATCGACCTGCTCGTGAGCGACGTCGTGCTGGGCGGCCTCTCGGGTCCAGAGCTCGCGACCGAGCTCCAGGGGAGCCGGCCGGGCCTGCTGGTGCTGCTCACCTCGGGCACGGCCGACCCGTCGGTGCTCGAGGGGCTCGCCGCGGGGACCTCGATGTTCCTCGCGAAGCCCTTCCGCCCGAGCGCCCTCATCGACGGGGTCCAGGACCTGCTGGCCCGGCGGGACTAGCGGGTCGGGGGCTCGAAGCGGTAGCCCACGCCGCGCACGGTGGTGATCCAGGTGGGCTTCTCGGGGTCGGCCTCGAGCTTGAGGCGCAGCCGGCGCACGTGCTCGGTCACGGTGGCCTCGTTCTGCCACTCCGGCGAGGAGGCCCACACGTGCTCGAGGAGCTGGGGTCGAGAGAACACCTGTCGGGGCGATTTGGCCATGAAGGCGAGGAGGGCGAACTCGCGCGAGGTCAGCTCGATGAGGCGACCGTTGAGGCGGACCTCGTGGGTGTTCTCGTTGATCTGGAGGTCCCCGAAGGAGACGGTGGGCGCCTCGATGCGGTGGTGGTTCGCCGCGACCCCGGCCCGGCGCAGGACCGACTCGATCCGCGCGGACACCTCACCGAGGCTGAAGGGCTTGACGACGTAGTCGTCGGCCCCCAGCTTGAGACCGGCGATCCGCTCGGTCTCGAGGCCGCGGCCGGTGAGGAAGATCACCGGGACGTCGGAGAGGAGCCGGATCTCGCCGAGCAGCTCGCGCCCGTCCTCCTCGCCGAGCACGACGTCGAGGATGACGAGGTCGGGCTCATCGGCCGAGGCCAGCTGGAGGGCGCGGACCCCGTCGTGGGCGACCGACACCTGGTAGCCCTCGCCGGCGAGGTGCGTCTCGAGCAGCTTGGTGATCTCGGGGTCGTCGTCGATGACGAGGACCGAGGTCACGGCCGCCCCTCGCTCACACGGCCGGTCCGGCATGGGGTGCGCACGGGGCCATTGTACGAAACGTGCCCCCACCGGGTGGGACTAATCAGTCTC
The DNA here is from genome assembly GCA_002255565.1 of Actinobacteria bacterium 21-73-9. Taxonomy (GTDB): domain Bacteria; phylum Actinomycetota; class Acidimicrobiia; order Acidimicrobiales; family RAAP-2; genus RAAP-2. The sequence continues at coordinate 5,495 of NCBE01000002.1, read as the reverse complement.
CGAAACCTGGCGATCGCGAGGGGCGAGGCGCGATTGCGAGTGGTGCGACTGCCAGACTTAGGGGGTGACGGTCCTGGCCGCTGACCCCGAGGCGCCGACGTCGGCAAAGACCGCTCGGCGGCCCTCGGACGAGTCACTGATCCTGCTCGGGATCGGGCTGCTGGCGCTCGGGACCTACCTCTGGCAGCTCTCGGTGCCCGAGCAGCTCTCCTTCTACGACTCGGGCGTCTACCTCGCGGCGGCCGTCCACCTGGTGTCGGGGGTCGTGCCCTACCGGGACTTCACCTTCGTCCAGCCGCCGGGCCTGTTGTACCTGTTGGCGCCGGTCGCCCTCGTGAGCCGGCTCATCGGCACCCACGACGGCCTGACGGTGGGCCGAGCCCTCGCCTCGGTCGTCACGGCCGCGAACTGCGTGATGACGGCGGCCCTGGTGCGCCGCCACGGCCGCACGGCGATGGTCGTCACCGGCGTCGGGGTCGCGGTGAGCCCGGTCGCCTTCCTCGTGAGCTCGGCGATCAAGCTCGACCCGTTCTCGCTCGGCTTCGTCCTTCTCGCGGCCCTCGTGGTCGTCGGGCGCGGGCCGGCCGCGGCGCTCTCGCGCCGCGGGGCGATCCTCGCCGGCGTGGCGCTCGGGGTGGCCGGTCTCGTCAAGCTGTGGGCGTTCTTCCCCTTCGTCGCCATCGTCGCTCTCGTCGCCTGGCGGGCCCGGGGGCGCGTCGTGGCGCTCGTCGCGTCGGCCGGGGCGACGTTCCTCGCCGGGGTGGCCCCGTTCCTCCTCGCGGCCCCCCGCAGCTTCGTCGCCGAGGTCTTCGTCGAGCAGCTGGGCCGCAAGGCCAACGCCGCCGACAGCGGCTCGCTCCTTTGGCGGCTGAGGGCCCTGACGGGCTACGTCGACACCCTCGTGGCGCCGAGCACCGGGGTCACGCTCGTCGCCTTCACGGTGCTCGCCGCCCTGGTCGTGCTGGCCTATCGCCATTGGAGGAGTGTGTCCGACGCCGACGCCCTCATCCTGTTCGGTGCCGTCGCGGTGGTCGTGATGCTGCTTTCGAGCCCCGAGACCTACAGCTACTACGCCTACTACGCCCAGCCGTTCCTGATTGCCCTGGCCGTGGTCGCGCTGTGGCGGATCGGCGCCCGGCTCCGAGAGCGGGTCGCCCCACCGCGCGTAGGCAAGGGGACGCGCCGCCTCGTCGTCGGTGCCTGGGTGGCGAGCCTCGTGCTCGCGTCGGGGGCGATGGTTCTCTACACCACGAGCTTCTACTCGGCCTACGCCTACACCTACGGGTACTACGGACGCTGGATGGGACTCGTCACGCGGGCCGTGCCTCCGGGGGCGTGCGTGGTCTACAACCAGGTCGCCTTCGGGGTGTACGCGAACCGACTCATCAGCTCGGACCCGGCGTGTCCCCCGGTGGTCGACGTGTACGGGGAGTGGATGGGCAACGGCTACCAGCTCGTGGCGCCCCCGCGATCGTTCAGCCGTGAGTGGCTCGGCTACTTCGAGCGGGCGCAGTACGCCGTCTTCACCCGCCTGAAGCCTGCGGACATCCCGTGGGACGGACGTCTCACCCACTGGTTCGACGCGCACTACCGGCTGGTGGCGAACAAGCAGTTCGTCTTCGTCTTCAAGCACATCAGCGCCAGGGGAGGCTGAGTGCTCGGGGCTCTCATCGTCGGCTGTGGGGTGCTGGGCCTCGTTGTCGGTTCGTTCCTCAACGTCGTCATCTACCGAGTTCCCCGCGGAGAGTCCGTCGTGCGTCCCGGCTCGCACTGCCCCTCGTGCGGCACGCCGATCGCGGCGCGCGACAACGTCCCGGTCCTCTCGTGGGTCTTCCTGCGAGGGCGCTGCCGGACGTGTGGGGCGGCGATCTCGCCGCGCTACGTCCTCGTCGAGGCGCTGACGGGGTTGCTCTTCGCCGGGATCGCGGCCCGCCTGGGCGAGTCCGCAGTCCTGCCGGCGGTCCTCGCGGCCGTGGCGACGCTCGTCGCGCTCGCCGCGATCGACCTCGAGAAGCTCATCTTGCCCAAGCGCGTCCTCTACCCGGGCCTCGCCCTCGCCACACTCCTCCTCATCGAGGCCGCCCTCGTCGATCGGGCCTGGGGTCGCCTGGGGACGGCGGCCGCGTGCGCGGGGGCGTGGTTCATCTTGTTTTTCCTCATCAACCTCGCGGCGCCCCGAGCCCTGGGCTTCGGGGACGTACGGCTCTCCCCCCTCCTCGGGGCAATCCTCGGCTGGTTCGGCTGGCGCTACGCGGTCGTCGGCTTCTTCGCGGCCAACGTCGTCGGTCTCGTGGTGGGCGTCGCGCTCATCGCCACCGGACGGATGAGCCGGCGCCAGCCCATCCCCTACGGCGTCTTCCTCGCCGTGGGGGCGGTGGGCACTCTCCTCGCGGGTCCCGTGGCCGTGTCGTGGATGTCGGGCATCCGATGAGCGCACTCAGTCTGCTCGGGCGCCTCGCGGAGACGCGTGCCGTGCTGGCCCGGCGCGTGGTCGCTCGCCTCGATCGTCCGGTCCGGCCCTTCGCGCTCGTCATGGGTTGGATCGGCTCGACGGTCCTCTTCTTGCTCGTCGCGACCGGACTCGGCGGGCCGACCGAGGGCGACTCCTCCGAGGTGGTCTACGGCACGTGGGCGATCGCCCACGGCCACCTCGGGTGCGTCTACCCCGTGGTCGCCCCGCATCTTCCCCTCGGACTGGCCGACCCCTTCGCGCTCGCGGCACCCCTCTACCCGATCCTCGCCGGGGTGGTTGCGGCCGTGCTGCGCATCGGTCACACGGTCCCCTTCCCATCGGGCCACGCGCTCGGACCGGACTGCGTACACGGCTTCACCCTCGCCTTCCGCTGGTCCTCGGTGTCGGGCGCGATCCTCCCCACGGTGCGTCTGGGGTATCTCACCTGGGTGGTCGTTCTGGCGGGCGCGACCTACCTCGTGCGCGGCACGTCTCGCCGAGGGACCGGCTGGGAAGTGGCGACCGGGTTCCTGCTCGCGGTGGCGCCACCGATCGTCATGTGCATCACCTACTACTTCCACCCTCAGGACCTCCTCGCGATGGGACTGGTGCTCTTCGGACTCGGCGCCACCGTTCGAGACCGCACACTGGCCGCGGGCGTCTGGTTCGGGCTCGCCCTCACCGCTCAGCAGTTCGCCGTGCTCGCGGTAGTGGCGCTCCTCGTCCTCGTGGGTCGGGCGCGGGTCGTGCGTCTCCTCGCCGGCGTCGCCGCCGCGGTCCTCGTGGTGGACGGGCCCTTCGTCGCGGTGAGCGGGTTTCGTGCGGTGAAGACCGTGCTGCTCGGGTCGAGCCGGGTCGGGTCGGACATCGCAGCCCACGGCGGCACGGTGGTCTTCTCGCTCGGCCTCACGGGGATCCCCGACTTTCTCCTGGCTCGGATCACTCCCATCGTCGCCGCGGCGCTCGTCGCGTGGCTCGTCGGTCGCACGACGACCGCAAGACCGTTACGCCCCTACCTCATCGTTGCGGCCGTCACCGCGGCGCTCTCATGTCGTCTCGTCTTCGAGGTGAACCTCTTCGGCTACTACTTCATGGCGTGCGCCGTCGGGCTCCTGCTCGGTGAGGTACTGCGGGGCCAGGTCGGCCGCGACGTCCTCGCCTTCGCGGGCCTCTTCGTCGTGGGGATGAACCCCGAGCACATCGCCCTCATCTCGAACCTGACGACGTACGGTCTCTCCCTCTACTACGACCTGCCGATCGTCGTGCTCGGCCTCGGCGTCCTGACGCTCCTCTACGACGCCGTCCGCCGTCGATTCTCACCGACGCTCGTTCTCTGGCTCGCCCTCGTGACACTCGCGGGTCAGACCCACCTCTTTGGTCGCTACAACCCCTACTGGAGTTTCCCGGAGTGGGCCTGGCAGATCGTGCTCGTCGGGTACCTGGTGGCGATTCTCGCTCGGCGCCTGCGCTGGGCGGCGTCCGAGGAGGCTCCCGTGGAGGAGCTCGTCGCCGTCTAGAAGACGAACTCCATGCGCAGTCCTTCGGAGTCCCACTCGGGCTCACGGGGGATTCGCCGGGCCCCGTGGCCCCACACCCGGCGGGCGGTCCACAAGAGGGCGAAGGCGTCGAGCTGGTGGCGCAGGGCGACGCCCTCGGGCGGGTTGTCGAGGGCGTTGCCGATTCCACCCGGGATGTGGGCGTCAAGGACCTCCACGCGCTCGTCGCGCCCCTCGGCGAGGCGCTTGGAGCGTCGCATCGAGGTGTCGCGGTTGAGCTGGTAGAAGCTCAGCTCGGGGTTCCCCTCGTAGACGACGCGCTGGCGGAACGGCGACATCTCCTGGGCCACCTGGCGGTAGCGGGGGAGCAGCGTCGCCGTGACGGCGTCGAGGCCGCCCTCCTGCCAGGTCATCGTCCCGTCGAGGACGGCGCGCGTCGGCGCGTTGTGGATCGTCGCGCCGCGCGCCCCGAGGAGCCGCCGGGCCTCGGCGTCGCACAGGCGCGGCGGGTCGCCCGGCAGGTCCCGGTAGCCCACCGGGGCGTTGAGGAGGATCATCTCGTAGGCCGGTCGCTCGTCGAGGATCTCGAGGTAGTTCGCGTAGACGCGCGGGCGCTCGGGGGCGAAGGTGGCGCCCTGGACCTTCGCGGCCTGGACGAGCCACCCCGGGGGACACGGGGTCACCGCGGCGACGACGTGATAGGGCAGCGTGGGTCCGCGCTGGATAGGCATCGTGAACCTTTATACCCGCGCCGGAGCTCTCCCCAGTTGCTCGAGCGTGCGGGTGAACTCCTTGGGCCGAGCCGTCGTGGCGAGGGCGTCCTCATAGGAGACGGTGCCCTCGTGCACGAGACGGGCGAGGTCGGTCTCGAGCAACTGCATGCCCTCGGAGGAGTTCGTGAACATGATGTTTTGGAGTTGGTTGCTTCGTCCCTCACGGATGAGGTTACGAACGGCGTGGGTGGCGACCAACACCTCGAAGGTCGCGACCATCCCGCCGCTCGTCGTCGGGACGAGCCGTTGGGCGATGACGGCGGTGAGCGACGCTGCGAGCTGGACGCGGGTCTGCTCCTGGCGCCACGCGGGGAAGACGTCGATGATGCGGTCGATCGCCTGCGGCGCGTCGTTGGTGTGGAGGGTGGCGAAGACCAGGTGGCCCGTTTCGGCCATCGTAAGGGCGATCTGGATCGACTCGATATCGCGCATCTCACCGATCAACAGAACGTCGGGGTCCTCTCGGAGAGCCGAGCGGAGGGCTCGGTCGAAGGACGGACTATCGAGTCCGATCTCACGCTGACTCACCGCGGCCTGCTTGTGGTGATGCACGTACTCCACAGGGTCCTCGATCGTGAGGATGTGGCATGCCCGGTTCTCGTTGATTCTGTTCACGATGGCGGCGAGGGTGGTCGACTTGCCCGAGCCCGTGGGACCGGTGACGAGGACGAAGCCGCGGGGCTGCTCGGCGACCCAGCCGGCCGCCCACGGCAGGCCGAGCTGCTCGAACGTCGGGATATCCGTCGGGATCATGCGGAGCGCCAGGGCCGTCTC
>NCBE01000093.1 GCA_002255565.1 Actinobacteria bacterium 21-73-9 | reverse complement strand
CCCGTAGTCGAGGTAGCTCTTCAGCTTGGTGAGGGCCGCCACGACCTCGGCGTTGCCCACGCAGAACCCCACCCGCCAGCCGGCCATGGAGAAGGACTTGGTGAGGGTGTAGAGCTCGACGCACCACTCCTTCGCCCCTCGCACCTGGAGGATCGAGGGCGGCTGGTAGCCGTCGAAGCCGAGGTCGGCGTAGGCGAAGTCGTGGCACACCACGATCTCGTTGCGCGCCGCGAACTCGACGAGGCGCTCCATGAAGGCGAGGTCCACGCAGGCCGTCGTCGGGTTGTGGGGGAACGAGACGATGATCACCCGCGGCCTCGAGGGGGCCGTGCGCACCGCCTCTTCGAGCCCGGCGAGGAACTGCTCGCCCGGAGCGAGCGCGCTCGTGCCGGGGTCGGCCACGGGCACCGTGATCACCCGCGCCCCGGCGAAGCCCGGCGCGGCGAGGTGGATCGGGTAGCTCGGGCTCGGCACCACCGCGCAGTCACCGGCCTCGCAGAGCACCCACATCAGGTGGGTGAGGCCCTCCTTGGCGCCGATGGTCGTGACCACCTCGGTCTCGGGGTCGAGGTCGACGTCGAAGAGGGCCTTGTAGCGCCGGGCGATGGCCAGGCGAAGGTTGGGGATCCCCCGGCTCGCGCTGTAGCGGTGGTTGCGCGGGTTGTGGGCCGCCTCGGCGAGCTTCTCGACCGCGACGTCGGGGCTCGGCAGGTCGGGGTTGCCAAAGCCGAAGTCGACCACGTCGCGCCCGGCGGCGCGGGCCTCGGCCTTGAGCCCGTTGATCTGGGCGAAGACGTAGGGCGGCAGGCCGGTGACGCGACGGAACTCCATCCATCAACCGTAGTGAGTCAGCGCGACGTGCGCCACCTCTCGAGCGCGTCGAGGTCGCTCGCGCGTGTGGCGACGGCCCACGCGGCGCCGGCGTGCTCGAGCGCGTCGAGCAGCGCCTCGCCCCCCTCGAGGGGTCCGGCCCAGGTGACCGGGCCCCCGGCCGCCGCCTCGCGCACCCGGCCGGGGCTCGCCCGCCACAGGTTGAGTGCCGCGCCGTGGCGCCGGGCGACGGCGTTGGTCTCGGGCCCGCCGGCGCCGCACCAGCGCTCCTCGAAGCCGGCCAGGGCGACGAGCGCCTCCTCGAGGCGCGCGCGGCGCTGGGCCGGCGAACGCGGGGCGAGCCCGTAGGCCGCCTCCTCCTCGGCCGAGGTGGCGTCCCCGGTCCCCAGCGCGCAGATCACCCGACCGGGCGCGAGCAGGTCGAGCGCGCGCAGCTGGCCCTGTAGGTGCGCGGTCGAGACGAGGCCCACGCGCGCGACGAGGGGGCCGAGGAACAGCCCCTCGCTGCGCGCGGCCACCGCCGCGAGCACCGGCAGCGGCGCGAGCGCCGGCGCGGTGGGCTCGCCGACCGGCCAGAGGTGGTCGAAGGCCATGACCGCGTCGATCCCGGCGAGCTCGGCGCGCGCCGCGAGCGCCAGCGCCTCGGTGGCGTCCTCGGCGAAGGTGCGACCCGCGGACCGCGGCGCCCTCCAGGCGCGCTCCGAGGTCCTCGAGGACCGTCGGGGCGTAGAGGTCGGCCTCGGCGCCGAGGCCGCCACCGAGGACGACGCGCTCGAGGTCGAGGGCGACGACGAGGTTCGCGAGGCCGAGGGCGAGCCAGTGGGCGAGCTCGTCGAGCACGGCGGCCGCGTCGGACGCCCCGGCGCGCGCCGCGGCCACGACGGCCCGGCCGAGCGCGCCCGCGGGGTCGCCCGGCGCGACCTCGAGCTCGAGGCGGCCCTCGAAGAGCGCCGCGCGCGCGTAGCGAGCCAGCGCCTCGCCCGAGGCGTAGCGCTCCCAGCAGCCCCGCCCCCCGCAGGCGCAGCGCTCCCCCTCGGGCATCACGACCATGTGGCCGATCTCCCCGGCGAAGCCGTGGCGGCCCGCGACGGCCCGCCCGTCGAGGACGAACGACCCGCCGATCCCCGTGCCGAGGGTCACCATCGCCACGTCGCGCGCGCCGCGCGCCGCGCCCCACGCCCACTCGGCCGCGAGGGCGGCGTCGGCGTCGTTCACCCCGCGCACGCTGACCCCGAGCGAGCGCGCGAGCGCGCCCTCGACGTCGACCCCGACGAGGTGGGGCAGGTGGGGGCTCACCACGAGCCGGCCGCCCGACACCATCCCCGCCAAGCCGACCCCCAGGGTCGCCCCGGCGGGGTCGGCCCCGACCGAGGCCACGACCCCGGCGACGAGACCGGCGAGCGCGTCGAGCGCCGCCGGCGAGCCGTCGACCGGGCTCGGCGTCTCGCCCTCGGCGAGGACGGCGCCCGCCCCGTCCACCATGACGCACAGCGCCTTCGTGCCCCCGACGTCAAGGCCGACCGCCGGCGCCGTCATCGGGACTCGGCCCGGGCGCGCAGCTCGACGAGGGCCTGGGCCTGGATGCGCGCGGCGGCGCGCGAGCGCACGAAGGCGGGGATCGGCACCCGCAGCTCGACCGCGATGTCGTAGGTCACCCGGGTCCCGCCCTCGACCGGCTCGAACCGGTAGCGGCCGTCGAGGACCGAGGTCAGGTCGCCCTCGACCTGGTGCCAGACGATCTCGGCGGGCGCGCGCGAGTAGTCGTAGCGCAGCGTGTAGGTGGTCGACCGGCCGAAGGCCGCGGCCCGGAACTCGACCTCGAGGGGCCGGCCGTCCGCGTCGCGCTCGAGGACGGCCACGCTCTTGAGCTCGCTCGTCCACTCGCCGTAGCGCTCGACGTCGGCCACCACGTCGTAGACGACCTCGGGCGGCGCCGCCACCACGACCGAACGGCGGGCGCGCTGGATCACGACGCGGCCCCGGGCTCGGCGGCCTCGGGCACGAAGCCGTCGTGGGGCGCGAGGCCCCGGGCGAGGACGGCCGCGCGCACCCGCCAGTCGAAGCGGGTCTCGGCGAGCTCGCGGGAGCGCTCGGCGTACCGCGCGCGCCGCTCGGGGCCCTCGAGGAGCTCGGCGAGGGCGCGCGCCAGCGCGCGCCACCGGCGGGGCCGGTCGACGACCACGCCGTTCTCGCCGTCGAACACCGCCTCGGCGCTCCCGCCGGAGCGCCCGGCGACCGGGGGCACGGCGCAGGCCGCGGCCTCGAGAAAGACGATGCCGAAGCCCTCCTGCTCCAGGCCGAGCCACCGGTTCCGACAGGCCATCACCATGAGGTCCCCCGCACCGACGACGCGCGGGAGCGCGGCCTCCTCGATGCGCCCGAGGAGGGTCACCGGGGCGCCGGTGCGTCGGACCAGGCGCTCGAGCCGGGCCCGGTCGCGGCCCTCGCCCGCGATGAGGACCCGCAGGGTCGGGTGGTCGCGCGCGAGCGCCGCGCTCGCACGGATGAGTGCGTCCATGCCCTTGCGCTTGACGAGGCGCGAGTAGGAGACGACGAGCAGGTCGTGCTCGCCGACCCCGAGCTCGGCGCGCGCGGCGCGGCGCTCCTCGCTCGAGAGCGGCCTGAAGCGCTCCACGTCGACCCCCGGGGGGACGACGACGACCGGGGGGAGCCGGTCGGCCGCGTTGCGCCGGGCCTCGCGAGCCGAGTACTCGCCCGCGGCCACCACGACCGAGGCGCCGGCCAGCACGCGGCGCAGCGACGAGGCGACCAGGGGCAGCCGGCCCGGGATCGTCACCTCGGCCCCGTGCACGACGACGCCGTAGGGCACCGAGAGCCTCGGGCCGATCAGCCCGAGCGGCCAGGCCGGGTCGAGCAGGACGATCTCGGGCCGGTGGCGGGCGATCGCCGCTTCGACCTCGCGGCGCGCCCGGCGGGTGGGCAAGAAGAGGGTGCCCGAGGCCACCCGCTCGACCACGACGTCGAGGTCGGCGTCGAAGGCCGGGGCGTCGGGGTGCGAGCTCGCGGTCAGCACCACGGCCCGGCCGGGCTCGAGCCGGCGCCAGAGCTCGTAGAGGTAGTTCTGGATCCCGCCGGTCTTGGGGGGGAAGTCGTTCGTGACGAGCAGGTGGCGGGCCACTCCCACCACGCTACCGAGCCCTAGCGACCGGTGGACTCCCGCGCGCGGTACTTGAGGGTGGGCACGAGCCCCTCGGCGCTGAAGAGGTCGAAGACCCGGGCGTCGGCCTCGGTGAGGGTGAGCTCCTCGGGGGCCTCGTCGAGGACGAAGCTCACCAGGCACTCCGCGCACTCGGGCGTCGAGCGGCGCACGCACGCCTCGCAGCTGATCGTGATCTCGAACTCCTGGCCCATGGTCCCTCGCTCTCCGACGTGCCCATCCTCGTGGGGGGCTGTGACGTCAGCGCCGGTGGGCGGCGATCTCCCCGGCCACCTGGGCTGGAGAGAAGAGCACGCCCTCGGTCAGGACGAGGCCGCTACGGTCGACGAGCAGGTAGTGCGGGGCGCCGCGCACCCCGGACGCCTCGACCCACTCGGGCGCCACGAGGACCTCTCGCGCGGCGTCGGCCCACTCGTCGCCCTCGGCGGCGCTCACCACGAGCACCGGGAGGTCGCAGAGGGGCCCGAGGTCGCCGTGGGTGAAGGCGTGGCAGCCGTCGCAAGAGGGCTTCACCACGGCCACCAGGGTGGTGGCCGTGATCTCGGCGAGGGCGCCGCGCTCGCCCCCGAGGCGGGTGGGCACCCGACGCTCGCGCGTCGGGTCGAACGAGGTCGGGCTCACGCCTCGTCGAGGACCTCGACCTGGCGGCCGTGGCCGCACCACCGGCAGGTGACCGCCTCCACGGTGCGGGCCACGACCTCGGGCTCCTCCACGCTCAGCTCGCCGCCCACGCTGTAGTGGTAGAAGGCGCGCACCGAGGTCGTCTCGACGACGTCGAAGCGAGTCAGGTTGCCGCAGGCCGTGCAGCGGTACCGGGTGGTCACCCCGCCACCGTAGTGGCCTAGACGAAGCGCGACCGCCGGGGGAAGACCTCGGGGCGCATCTCACCGGGGAAGGGATCGGGCGCGTCGTAGGTGTAGACCGCGTCGCAGGGCACGGGTGGGCGTTGCGCGCTGCGCTCGGCGTCGATGAGCCGACAGAGCGCGGCCGGCTGGTGGACCCGTCCGATCTCGACCGGCCCTCCCCCGACCGTCTCGAGGACGACCACGCCACGACGAGACACCCGCTCGCGCACGCTCTGGACGACCCGGGTCGCGAAGACGTCGCCGAGCTCGACCGAGAACTCGTAGTGGTCGAGGACCCCGCCCTCCACGAGGACCCGTCGGTCCGTGAGGTGGATCTTGTGGGAGCGCCAGCGCACGACCCGCGCGAGGGCCACCACCGCCGGGGGCACGACGCCCACGAGCAACAGAACACCGCCCACCTTGTGCACGAGGGCGAAGCGGTGGCCGGCCTCGAGGATGAGGGCGGCGGTCACGAGGGTGAAGAGCGTCGGCCAGGCGACTCCCACGGCGATCGGGGTGACCGAGATCACCCGCCGCTCGTCGTCTCGCCACCGATCGCGTCGACCCACGCCCCTAGCGTAAGGAGTCGCCGTGACCCCGGCGCGCACCGGTTAGTCTCCGCCGGTGGCGAGGCGCTCGTGGCTCTGGTCGTACCTGGCGCTCGGGGTCACCTGGGGCTGCTCCTTCCTCTTCATCAAGGACGCCCTCGGCTTCCTCGCCCCCTTCGGGGTCGCCTTCTTTCGCTGCGCCCTGGGGGCGGCGACGCTGCTCGCCCTCTCCCTCATCCGGCGCGAGCGGCTGCCGCGCGAGCCCACCGTGTGGGGCCACCTCTGGGTGGTCGGGCTCACCCTCAACGTCGTGCCGGGGATCCTCTTCGCCGTGGCCGAGACCCGCGTGACCTCGGTCGTCGCGGGGATCGTGAACGCGCTCACTCCGCTCACCACCCTCTTTTTCATCGTGGTGGTCTTTCGCGACGAACCCGTCCACGCCCACCAGGCGGCCGGACTCGGGCTGGGCCTCGGCGGGGTGCTCGTCGTGCTCGGGGTGTGGCACGGGCTCGGGGCGAACCCGTGGTGGGCCGTCCTGGCGCTCGTGGGGGCGGTCGTCCTCTACGGGGTCTCCTTCCCCTACACCCGCCGCCACCTCCTCGGCCGCGGGCTCTCGCCGGTCTCGATGGCGACCGCCCAGCTGGTCCTCGCCACGGTGACCCTGGCGCCCCTGTTCGCCCTGCACGGCTTCAACGGGCGCGCCGCGAGCCCCCACGCGCTCTTTGGCGTCGTGGCCCTGGGGACCCTCGGCAGCGGACTGGCCTACGTCTGGAACTTCAGCGTCCAGCGGGCGGCCGGCAGCGCGGTGGCGAGCACGGTGACCTACCTCACCCCGGTGGTCGCCGTCGTCGCGGGCGTCGCCGTGCTCGGCGAGCCCCTCGCGTGGTACGAGCCCGTGGGCGGGGCGCTCGTCCTGCTCGGCGCCGCCCTCGGCCAGGGCCGCTTCGGGCGCTACGCGTTGCGCAGCTGAGCGGCCGCCATCGCGAGGTAGTCGCGAAGTTCGAGGTAGTCGGCCTCGCCGAGACGCTCGCGCACCGCGTCGAGCGCGGCCGCCATCGCGGCCAGCCAGTGGTCGCGGGCCTCCGTCGTGACCGCGAAGGGCGCGTGGCGCATCCGCAGCCGGGGGTGTCCCCGCTCGTCTTGGTAGGTGCGCGGCCCGCCCCAGTACTGCATCAAGAAGAGGGCCAGGTGGCGGCGCGAGTCGGCGAGGTCCTCGGGGTACATCGGACGCAGCACCGCGTCGCCCTCGACGACCGCGTAAAAGGCGTCGACGAGCTCGACGAAGAAGGCCTCGCCACCGACGCGCTCGTAGAAGGTCTCGCCCACCCCGCCACGGTACCGGCGGCCCCTAGACTGGTCGCCCGATGCACCCGCGGGTGTAGCTCAATGGCAGAGCTCCAGCCTTCCAAGCTGGCTATGCGGGTTCGATTCCCGTCACCCGCTCTCACGCATTTCATCGAGAGCGCAATGACCGCATGCACTTTCGAGTGACCACCAGACACCGCGATTGACCACCAGTGCCCCCTGGAACATGTCCGAATCATGCCCAAAGCTTCGCGATCATGCCCAAACTATGCCCACGGTCGCCTCCGAGAAGTGCGTCTCCCTGGCTCGCGAGGTGAATCGACCGCGAACAAGCGGGCGTTCGGCAGATCGACTACTAAGCGCCGGATCGATCTGCTCGGACCGAGTCGGCATCCGCGACTTCGACGATGGCGCCAAGGGCGTCCGCGATGATTCTGTCTCGATCCTTGGTTGCGTGCTGGTAGCGCATCGCAGCGGCGGACGACGAGTGTCCTGCTCGGTGCATGAGCTCGACTGTGGTTGCTCCTGTGGAGGCCGCCAAAGTCAAACCCGTGTGTCGAAGATCGTGGAGTCGCAGGTCTGTCCTGCCGACGCTTGCTCGTGCGCGTTGCCAGGCGACCTGCAATACGTTGGCGGTCAGTGGCACACCAGTGACTCCTACGAACACGAGATCGTCGGGTCCGGAACCGGTGAAGCGAGCCAAGTGATCACTGATTCTCGAAATGAGAGCCTCCGGGACGGCAATCGTTCGTCGGCCCGCCTGCGTCTTTGGTGCCTTGATCAGCGATTTCCCTCTCATCGTGACGGTTCGGCTCTGCTCCACGTGGATCACAGCATTGCGCAGATCCACGTCCCTTCTCCTTAGTCCGAGCAACTCGGCTCGTCGAAGTTGACACCACGTGGCAAGAATCACGATGAGGCGCAGATGATCGGGCATCGCGGCCTCGAGGGCCCCCACCTCGGGAACCGTGGCCACAGGGCGCTCTACGGGGCGCTCAACCCCCGCTCCATCGACCCTGCAGGGCGACGAGACGAGAAGCCCGTCCATTACGGCGGTTCGCAGAATTGCCGACAGAAGGCGGTATGCCTTCGCCGCCGTCGAGGGATGGGTCTGGGCGAGACTCGCGTGCCAACTGCGGATCGTCGATGGAGCGAGATTGGATACCGCCCTTCGTCCAAGAGTCGGAAGGATGTGGTGATCGAGCAAGTAATCGTAGAGTTCCCGCGTGCGAAACGCGAGATCGTGTCGTTGCCCCAGCCATCGCTCGGCGTAATCGTCGAGTGTGGTTCCTCCCGCCTTCGGGTCGATCCATGCGCCACGGTGAAGGTCCGCCTCAATCGTCGACAGGCGGACGAGTGCGTCACCCTTCGTCCTGAACGTTCCCGCCGAATGGACCTTGCCGTCGTGGGAGTAGAGGGCCTGCCAGCGTCCAGAAGACCGCAGGCGTATGGTCCCGAAGTGGCGCTTCGCCATCACCAGTTGGTCGGCTTGTCGCTGAGTGTTGGCCATACTGCCTGCACACCTGCCCAACGGTCGCCGGCTCCCCCGATGACCAGAAGAGACAGCTCAACCGGTGCTCCCGTCGTGGGAGCTCTTGTCGACCTCGGAAGAACGTTCCCGAGCACGCGCCTCTTCGCGGATATCGCGTTGCCGAAGACGGCGAGGTAGGCGCGGGCGAAGCGGGTGAGCTCGACGTCGGCGTCGGGCCCTCCCAACAGGTAGAACGACCCGCTGACCAGCCTCGGAGGCTCGGTGCGACCCTCGTCCTCCCACGCGGTGAGGGCCAGTCGTCGCAGGTGAGGGTCCTCCACGAGTGCCACGATCTGGCGCCGCGAGCGAAAACGCCGAGCCAGCTCCTTCGAACCGTCGGTTGTCTTGGACGAATACTTGGCAACGTAGGCGGCCACCTTGACGGCTTCCTCCTCACGCTGCCCGAGGTCCTGGACGTCGTGGACGCGACCCCACTTCACCGTTTGTCCGTCGATGTCTGGCGCCCAAGCTCGGTCGATCGAAGAACGGACAACTCGCTCCAGGAGTTCGACCGACGCCCACGGCGGCGGCTCGGCGTCGATTGAGACAGGCCCATCAAGTCGCAGCACGCAGTGAAAGTGCGCGAGGCCACGGCGCTGCACTTCGGCCACCTTCAAGTAGTGAAGTTGTGCCACGTGAACCAAGTTGGGCTGGCCGATTCCGCCCTCGGCGGCGAGCAGACGTCGGATCAGTTGGATGGTGTTGTTCCACAACCTTGAAGCGTGCGCGTTCCACAAAATGGCTCCGCGATAGTCGAAGCACTCCTCACACAGAGGACGACCTAGATCGGCGTCGGCCTCGCCGTGCCGCCGCGCGCACGAGGTGGGTCGACGGTGTACACACCTCGGCCCCGTTGATCGGTTAGGCGTGACACAGTTCCCGCGATCACGAATCGTGTGGACGGCCCCGAACGACGGGGCCGTCAGCGTGACGAAGAGTCGAGGATGCGTCCCGACGACGACCGGCGTACCCTTGCCGCCCACTAGTCCAGTGGATACGAGGATCCAGGTGTCGGCCCGATAGAGATACGAGCACGCCGGGCAGACCACTTCCCGCCGGTCCTTGCACGCCACTCGAAGGTCGCATTCCGATAGTTCGCCCGTCGCCGTGTTCACGACCTCGCCCCGCAAGCGAATTGGGTGCGAGCAGTTGCTCGAGTCTTGGAGCTCTCGAATCAACCGCGTTCGCTCCTCGGCATTCACGAGCGAACGCTCACGTCGTCGAACACGTCGACTTCATGCATCCGAATCCCATTGGATGGAACGAGTGCCGGCCACCCTGTCGCCGAACATGAGCGTTTCAATCTCGGAACAACTTTCCACCGTTTCCCCTGTTCGCAGCGCGAGAGGTTCGCACTACACAAGGGTCTCGGGAGTCGGTTCGGGTTAGACAGGATTCCGAGGAACCCTGTAATCGATCTCCAACCCTTTGTTTCGAACGATTTTGATGGTCGTCCAGCCTGCCCGCTGGACCGCCCCGGCGCTTCGCGCCGGCCGGCCGCGCGAGAGGGGTTTCCCAGAGGGAGCAGGCCCTTGGAGGCGATTTGAGGAACTCTTCTTTACGTTGTCAAGGACAATCGTGATTCGCTGGCCACTCGCGCGTGCAGTTCTGAAGATCCTCGACTGCTTCTCTATAGCGCAAGTCGATAGCCTCCAATTCAGTAAGCCGGTTGGCGAGGACGTCATTGAGCGCCTCATGAACCTTCAGAAGAGAATCTTCTTGCCCAATCCCGAATCCCACTCTGCTCCGAAGTGCCGCGGCTCTAAGCGACTTCAACAACGAGTTATAGTCCTCAAGCCACCGACCATGTTCCAA
>NCBE01000092.1 GCA_002255565.1 Actinobacteria bacterium 21-73-9 | reverse complement strand
GCTCCTTGAGCAGTTTTCGAAAGACCAATCAAATAGCCATTTCGCCATCCGCCAGCGGCCCGCTGCGAAGACTAGGCCGAGGAGAGCAGCACCATCGACTTCGTCGCGCCGATGCGAGTCGCGCAGCGCGACGGCGGTCCCCTACCCGAGTGGGCCCAGGACCGCAGCGACGAGTGCGCGCCAATCCGGGCTTGGCCCGCCGTCGGCGAGGTGGCGCGCGACGAAGAGCTCGGCACTGGCCGTCGCCGGGGCCCCGGCCGTGTCGTCACCCGCCGCGCGCAGCATCGTCGCGGCCTGGACGCATCGCGTGACCCGGGTCACGACTCGTCGGGCGGCGGACCCCGAGAGCATCTCCACCCGACCGGGCGCCAGTCGGGCGATCGACTCGTGCGCGGCCTCGTGGACGCGCACCGCGAGCGGTCGCGCGCCGTCGGGGGCTCCCTCGAGCTCGCGCTCGAGCCACCGCTCGAGCCCCTCAGTGAGGAGTCCGCGCGCCGCGTCGCGCTGGATCTGCGCGCAGAGCACGTGATGGGTGCCCTCCCAGCTCTCGAAGACGACGGCGTCGCGGTAGAGGCGGGGCAGGACACTGAAGTCCTCGATCGTCCCGTTGCCGCCGAGGACCTCGATGGCGTCGTGCACGCAGGCGGTCGCGTCGAGCGACGTGACGACCTTGAGGGCGTTGACGAGGAACCGGTGCGCGCACGCTTCGTCGTCGGAGGCCGTCCCCTCGTCGAGGCGGCCCACGAGAGCGCTCAGCGCCATCGTCGAGGCGATTGCCGCGTCGGTGTGGACCCGCAGGAGCGCGAGCTGCTCGGCGACGCCGTCGAAGGCCCCGATGGATCGACCGAAGGCCCGGCGGCGTGCGGCGAAGCTCGAGGCGACGAGCCACGCCCGGCCCATGATGCCGGCCGCGCCCAGGGCGTTGAGCCACCGCGAGACGTTGAGCAGCTCCTCCACGGCGACGGCGAAGCCGTCGTCGACTTCGCCGATGGGAAAGGCCAGGGCGTCGTCGAAGTCGATCTCGGCCGAGGCGAGGGCGCGCGTGCCGAGCTTGTCCTTGAGGCGTCGGATGGTGAAGCCGTTGGGGGTGACCCCGTCGAGAGTGCGCGGGACGAGGAAGCAGCCCAGACCGCGCGTGCCCGCCGGGGCGCCGTCGGGGCGGGCCGTGAGGGCGAAGAGGTCGGCGTCGGCGACCGAGCAGAACCACTTCTCGCCCGAGACGCGCCACGCGCCGGGCACCTCGGGGTCGGGGACGGCGACCACGACGTTCGCGCCGACGTCACTGCCGCCTTGGACCTCGGTGAGGAACTGGGCCCCCCGGGCCGCGCGGGCGCTGTCCACCTCGCGGAGCGAGGCCACGTAGCGCTCGGCGAGCGCGGGGTCGGCGCGGCGCTCGAGCGCGCGGCGCAGCCCGATCGTGCAGACGATCGGGCAGGCGACGCCCCCCTCGCCGACGTGGGCGAGGAGGAAGAAGAGACCGGCCAGGCGCAGGTCGCCCTCGAGGCTGAGGTCGGTGTCGAGGAGCCCCGCCGCCCAGGCGGCCGACGCGGCCTCCGCGTGGGCCGGGTGGAACTCGACGTGCTCGATCCGGCGGCCGACGCCGTCGTAGGGGACGTGGCGGGGCAGTTCGCGGTGCGACTCACAGCGCGCGACGGCGGGGTCGATGACCGTGGCGACGGTCGTGGCGAAGCCGTCGAGCTCGCCGACCCACGACGCGGGTAGCGGCTCGCCGAGTCGCGTTTCGAGGTGACGGGCGAGTGACGGGTGGGCCCGGGACCACCCGACCGTCGCCTCGTCGAGCCATCGCGCGAGGTCGAGTCGTCCAGGGTTGGTCGGCGCGCTCTCCACGGGTCCTCTCTAGCGCATCGGGCTCGTGTCGCGTCGGGCGTCGAGGGCGTCAGGACCTAGGCCCCTAGGGAGGAGGGACCCGACGTCACTACAACGGTGGTGAGGCGACTGGCGCAGGAGCCGCTGGGACAAGGAGGCTCTATGAGCACTCAGGACACTCGGTCCGGTGCCGCGGGTTCGTCGCGCCGGCAGATGTCGGTGCGCAACGACCAGAAGGCGCGGGCCCTCGGGCTGACCTCGGCCACCGGTCTCGTCATCGGCAGCATCGTCGGCACGGGCGTCTTCACGATGCCCGCGGTGATGGCCGGCGCGGGCACGATGAGCATCATCGTGCTGGCGGTGATCGCCTTGGGCGCGACGCTGCTCGCGGTCATGTTCGGACAACTGACCCGCCGGGTCCCCTCGAGCGACGGCGGCCTGTACGCGTACGCCCGTCACGAGTTCGGGGACTTCGCCGGGTACCTCACGGGCTGGAGTTACTGGATCCAGACCTGGGCCGGCAACGCGGCCATCGTCTCGTCGTGGGTCTTCTACGTCGACGCCCTGTTCAACTGGGGCCACCCGAGCGGCCTGCAGAACTGGTCGATCGCCCTGGTGGGCCTGTGGGTGCCGGCGTTCATCAACCTCTTCGGCGTGCGCCAGATGGCCTGGTTCCAGAACGTGACGGTCGTGCTCAAGTTCCTGCCGCTCCTCTTTATCGGCGTCGTCGGCTGGTTCTTCGTCCAGTCGGCCCACTTCGGTCCCTTCAACGCCTCGGGCGGGAGCCTCTACAGCGCGATCGGCATCGCCGCGGGCGTCGCCCTCTTCTCCTTCATCGGGGTGGAGGCGGCGGCCATCACGGCCAAGCGGGTCCGTGACCCGGAGCTCAACGTCGGACGGGCCTCGGTGATCGGGACGGTTGCCTCGGCCCTGCTCTACGTCCTCGTGACCGCGGCCGTCATGGGGCTCGTCTCTCACGCGACCCTCGTCGGCACGGGGTCGCCGTTCGTCAACGCATTCCACTCGATGTTCCCGGGCACCGCGTGGGCCCCGCGCTTCATCGCCGCCATCGCGGTCATCTCGGGCATCGGGGCTCTCAACGGCTGGACGCTCATCGTGGCCGAGACCTCCCGGGCCATCGCCCAGGACGGCCTCTTCCCGGCGCCCTTCGCCTGGCGCGACGCCAAGGGCACGGCGTGGTTCGGCATCCTCGTCGGGACGGTCCTGCCCTCGCTGCTGATGCTCTGGCGCTACGAGACGAGCTCGGGCCTCACCGTCTTCACCTACCTGGTCAACCTGTCGGTCGTGACCGTGGCGATCCCGTACTTCTTCTCGGCCATCGCCCAGCTCACCTTCCTCGTGTCGAAGCGCCGTCGCGTCCAGGGGTGGGCACTCGCCCGCGACCTGTCGATCTCGGGTGCCAGCGTGCTCTTCTCGATGTGGGTGACCTTCGCCTCGGGCTACCAGGTCGTCTACCAGGCGCTGGTCGTGGTCGCGGTCGGCCTCGTCTTCTACGCCTTCATCGCGGCGCGTCGCCCGCGCCACGAGGTCTCGGCCTCGACGCTCGACGAGTACGGACACCTGACCGTCGACATGGCCCTCAGCCTGGGCGAGGCGAAGACCACGCCCGAGGGCGGTCCCGTCTCGGTCCCCGAGAGGTAGGGCCATGACTCTGCACGTTGACTCCGAGGTCGGAACCCTCCGAAAGGTCATCCTCCACCGCCCGGGCCTGGAGTTGAGCCGCCTGACGCCGTCGAACATCGAGAGCCTGCTCTTCGACGACGTCCTGTGGCTCAAGCGGGCCAAGGAGGAGCACGACGTCTTCGCCGAGAGCCTGCGCGAGCGCGGCGTGCGCGTGCACTACTTCGCCCAGCTCCTGGGCGAGGTCCTCGACGACCCCGAGGGCCGGGACTACGTCCTCGATCGACTCTGCACGATCGAGCGCTTCGGCTCGGCCCTCGCGGCGTCGATCCGCTCGTACTTCGACGACCTCGACGGCCTGGCCCTGGCCGAGCGCCTCGTGGGGGGCGTCTTGAAGGCCGAGCTCGCGCCGCGGGGCGCGCGCAGCCTGGCCTTCGAGATGGCTCGGGCCGACGACTTCATCCTCTCGCCGCTGCCCAACCACCTCTTCCAGCGCGACAACTCCTGCTGGGTCTACGGCGGCGTGACGGTGAACCCCATGGCCAAGCCGGCGCGCCAGCGCGAGAGCCTCCACACGAGGGCGATCTACCGCTACCACCCGCTCTTCACCGAGGAGAAGTTCGTGACCCTCCTCGACGAGGACCACCTCGGACCGACCCTGACCCTCGAGGGCGGCGACGTCCACGTGCTCGGCCACGGGGCGGTGATGGTGGGCATGGGGGAGCGCTCCACCTCGGTGGCGGTGGAGACCCTCGCCCGGCGCCTCTTCGAGACGGGCCAGGCGACCCGCGTGGTGGCCGTCGAACTGCCGCGCAGCCACGCCTTCATGCACCTCGACACCGTCATGACGATGGTCGACGAGGCCACCTTCGTCCTCTACCCGTACTTCGACCGTAACCTGCGCAGCTGGACCCTGGAGGCGGGCGACGAGCCCAACACCGTCGCGCCCCGGCGCAACGCCGACCTCTGGGCGACGCTCGCCGAGGTCCTCGAGGTCGAGCGGGTGAGCGTGCTCACCACCGACGAGGACGTGCGCGCGGCCGAACGCGAGCAGTGGGACGACGGGACGAACTTCCTCGCCCTCGCCCCCGGGGTCGTCGTCGGCTACGACCGCAACGTGGCGACCAACACGATGCTGCGCCACCACGGCATCGAGGTCGTGACGATCTCGGGCAGCGAGCTGGGCCGGGGCCGGGGCGGGCCGCGGTGCATGACGTGTCCGATTGAGAGGGAGGCCTGATGAGTGTCCTTACCGAGACCCTGCGCGGGCGGAGCCTGCTCCAAGACGCCGACCTGTCGCCCTTCGAGGCGGGAGAGTTGCTCGACCTCGCGGCCGAGTTGCGAGCCGAGAAGCGGGCCCGGCGCGAGGTGCGCCGGCTCGAGGGGGACAACATCGCCCTGATCTTCGAGAAGACCTCGACACGGACCCGTTCGGCGTTCGAGGTGGCCGCCCACGACCAGGGCGCCCACGTCACCTACCTCGGGCCGGGCGAGTCCCAGCTCGGCGAGAAGGAGACGGTGCGCGACACCGCGCGGGTCCTCGGGCGCATGTACGACGGAATCGAGTTCCGCGGCTTCGCTCAGGCCGACGTCGAGGAGCTCGCGGCCCACGCCGGCGTGCCGGTCTGGAACGGGCTCACCGACCAGTGGCACCCGACCCAGCTGCTGGCGGACCTGCTGACGGTGCGCGACCACAGCGACAAGCCCCTCTCCGACGTCGCCTGGTGCTTCGTCGGCGACGGCCGCTCCAACACCGCGAGCTCGCTGCTGGTGGCCTCGGCCCAGATGGGGATGGACGTGCGGGTGGCCGCGCCGCCGGCTCGCCAGCCCTCCTTCGAGGTGCAGGCCCTCGCGGCCGACCGGGCCCACCGCTTCGGGGGCCTCGTGACGGTGACCGACGACCTGCTCGCCGCCGTCGACGGGGTGGACTTCGTCTACGCCGACGTCTGGCTCTCCATGGGCGAGCCCGAGTCGGCCTGGGACGAGCGGGTGAAGCTCCTGCTGGCCTACCAGGTGAACACCGAGCTCCTCGAGTCGACCGGCAACCCCGACGTGAAGTTCCTCCACTGCCTGCCGGCCCTGCACGACGCCGGCACGACCCTCGGGGCGAAGCTCCGCGAGCGCTTCGGCCTCGACGCCCTCGAGGTGACCAACGAGGTCTTCGAGTCGCCGGCCTCGATCGTCTTCGACCAGGCCGAGAACCGGCTCCACACGATCAAGGCCCTCATGGTCGCGACGCTCGCCGACGCGTGAGCCGGGTTGTCGTCGCCCTGGGGGGCAACGCCCTGCTCCAGCGCGACGAGCGCCCCGGCGCCCAGGTCCAGTACCACCACGTCGAGACGGCGGCCGCGCCGCTCGCGGCGATCGCCGCCGCGCACGCCCTCATCGTGACCCACGGCAACGGGCCCCAGGTGGGGCTGCTCGCGCTCGAGAGCGCGGCCGACCCCGACCTCGAGGCGCCCTACCCCTTCGACACGCTCGGCGCGGAGACCCAGGGGATGATCGGCTACTGGCTGGCCCAGGCGCTGCGCAACGCGACCGGCGGCGCCGAGGTGGTGGCCCTCGTGACCCAGACGGTCGTCGACCCCGCCGACCCGGCCTTCACCCACCCGACGAAGTTCGTCGGGCGCCCCTACGACGAGGCCGAGGCCCACGCGCTCGTGGCCGCCCGGGGCTGGGTCGTGCACCCCGACGGGGCGCGGTGGCGGCGCGTCGTGGCCTCGCCCGATCCACTCGAGGTGGTCGAGGTCGCCGTCTTGGAGCGCCTCGTCTGCGCCGGGGTGGTGCCGGTGTGCGTCGGCGGTGGCGGGGTGCCGGTCGTGCGCGAGGGCGGACGGCTGCGCGGGGTGGAGGCCGTGATCGACAAGGACCTCGCCTCGGCCCTGGTCGCGCGCGCGCTCGGCGCGGACCTGCTCGTGATGGCCACCGACGTCGCCCACGTGGAGCTCGGCTTCGGCACGCCGGAGGCCCGGCCGCTCGAGCGGGTCACCCCGGGCGAGCTCGCCGCGATGACCTTCGCCCCGGGCTCGATGGGCCCCAAGGTCGAGGCGGCCCGGCGCTTCGTGTCCGCGACCGGTGGCCGGGCGGCCATCGGCGCGCTCGGCGCGCTCGAGGGGCTCGTGGCCGGCGGCGCGGGCACCCAGGTCGTCCCCGACTAGGTTCGTCGGCGTGACCGACGCCGACCTGCCCTCGCTGGTGTCGATCGAGGCCACCCTGGAGGGGGTCGAGCGGGCGCTCGAGCGGCTGCGCGAGGGCTCCTACCGGCGCTGCACGGAGTGCGACGGTCCCCTCGAGGACGCCGACCTCGAGCGCGACCCGCTCGTGGTGACCTGCGCCGCGCACCGGGCGCGGGACTGACCTACTTCTTGGTCGACCAGAAGATCTCGGCGATCGCGTCAATCTCGTCGAGCAGCCGGTCGGCCACCACGACGTCGTTGGTCTTCTTCGCCTCGCCGGCGGACTTGGTGGCCATCCAGAACAGGTCGTGCAGGTTGGGGAAGGCCTTCAGGTGGTCGACCTTGAAGTAGTCGGTCCACAGGACCCAGAGGTGGTGCTTGACGAGCTCGCAGCGCTCCTCTTTGATGATCGTCGCGCGGACCTTGAAGTCGGGGTCGCTCGAGGCGTTGTACTTCTCCATCGTGGCCTTCACGGACTGGGCCTCGATCCGGGCCTGGGCCGGGTCGTAGACGCCGCAGGGCAGGTCACAGTGGGCGTAGACCGACAGTGGCGTG
>NCBE01000091.1 GCA_002255565.1 Actinobacteria bacterium 21-73-9 | reverse complement strand
CGGGACCGTCGTGCTCTACGGACACCTCGACAAGCAGCCGCCGCTCGGCGACTGGTCCGAGGGGCTCGCGCCCTGGAGCCCCGTGCGCCGGGGCGACCGCCTCTACGCCCGCGGGGTCTCCGACGACGGCTACGCGGCCTTCGCCGCCCTCAGCGCCCTCGAGGCCCTCGAGGCGGCCGGCGTCCCCCACGGACGCTGCGTGGTGCTGATCGAGGCGAGCGAGGAGAGCGGCAGCCCCGACCTCGAGGCCTACCTCGACCACCTGGCCGGCCACCTCGGCGACGTCGAGCTGCTGATCTGCCTGGACTCGGGCGCCGTCTCCTACGACCGGCTGTGGGTGACGACGTCGCTGCGGGGCAACGTCAACGTCGAGGTGACCGTGTCGGTGCTCTCCCAGGGTCAGCACTCGGGCTCGACGAGCGGCGTCGTGCCCTCGTCGTTTCGCGTCCTGCGCCAGCTCATGGACCGCCTCGAGGACGCCGAGACCGGACGGGTCCTCCTGCCCGAGCTGCACGCGCAGATCCCGGCCGAGCACCGCGACGCCGCGCGCGCGCTCGCCGCGGAGTTCGGCGACGTCGCCGCCCAGGACCTGCCCCTCCTCGAGGGCGTGCGGCTCATGGGCGAGGACGCCGAGGACCGGATCCTCAACAAGACGTGGCGCCCGACGCTCTCGACCATCGGGATGGCCGGCATCCCGGCGCCGGCCGACGCGGGCAACGTCCTGCGCCCCTACACGACGGCCACCCTCTCGTTCCGCCTGCCCCCCACCGTCGCGGCCGCGTCGGCCCTCTCGGCCATCGAGCGGGCCCTCCGCACCGACGTGCCCTCGGGCGCGCACGTGCGGGTCGTGCCCCAGCACCCCGGGGACGGGTGGGTGGCCCCGACGTTCGCCCCCTGGCTGCACGAGGCCCTCGAGGTCGCCTCGCGCGACGCCTTCGGCCAGCCCCTCGGCTACACCGGCGAGGGCGGCTCCATCCCCTTCCTCGGCTCGCTCGCCCGCCGCTACCCCGGGGTCCAGTTCGTCGCCACGGGGGTGGGGGGACCGGGGGCCAACGCCCACGCCATCGACGAGATGCTCGACCTGCCCACGGCCGTCGGGGTCGCCAACGCGGTGACTACCGTGGTCGCGGCGCACGCCGCGCGCTGATCCGACGCGAACGAGGTTCCCCATGACCGACCGTGTAGACCTCTGGGTCGACCCCCTCTGCCCGTGGGCGTGGCTCACCTCTCGGTGGCTGCTCGAGGCCACGAAGGTGCGCGACGTCGAGGTCGCCTTCCACGTGATGAGCCTCTCGGTCCTCAACGAGGGCCGCGACCTGCCCGCCGACTACCGGGCGTTCCTCGACGATGGCTGGGGCCCGGTGCGCACGCTGATCGCGGCCGAGCAGCGCCACGGCGCCGGAGTCGTTGAGCCCCTCTACTCGGCCATGGGCGCGCGAATCCACCCCGGCGGCGAGAAGGACCTCGCGCTCGTCATCGCGCAGGCGCTCGGCGACGTCGGCCTCGAGGCCGACCTCGCCGAGGCGGCCACCACGACCGCGTTCGACGAGGCCCTGCGCGCGAGCCACGCGGCCGGCATGGAGCCCGTCGGCTACGAGGTCGGCACGCCGGTCGTCCACGTCGCCGGTAACGCCCTCTTCGGGCCCGTCGTCACCCCGACGCCCAAGGGCGAGGCGGCCGGCCGGCTGCTCGACGGGGTGCTCGCCGTGATGGCGACCCCGGGCTTCTACGAGCTCAAGCGCAGCCGGACCCTCGGCCCGGTCTTCGACTAGCGCCCGTCGGGGGCGGCCAGCGCCTCGGCGAGCTGGCGGGCGTGCTCGCGCGGGTGGCGGGTGTAGGTCTCGAGCCACGTCGCCACGCTGTAGGCGCCCGACTCGGAGTGGCGGCCCTCGAGCGCGAGGTCCTCGGGCGCGAGTCGCTCGAGCAGGTCGGCCGAGGCGGTGCGCACCGCGCGGATCACGTCGAGGGCGTGCTCGACGGGCAGCTCCTCGTAGCCGAGCGTCGCGCACGCGGCCCAGGCCCCCTCGTCGTAGCCCTGGATGAGCGTCCCGGGCTCGGCGAGCAGCCGGCGCAGCCGGGCGTAGGACTGGGTCTCGGAGTCGGCGACGTGGTGGATCACCTGGCGGGCGCTCCAGCCGCCCGCCCGACGGCGGTCGAGGTCGGCGGGCTCGGCGAGGGCGGCCGCGGCGAGGAAGTCCTCGGTGGCGGCCCGGTAGTCGGCGACGAAGGAGGGGTCCACCGCACTCGCCCGGGCCCTAGCCCCGGGGCACGTCCTTCCAGGCGACGCCCTTGTCGGGGCGTGGCTCGGCGGCGAGGCCGAGCACCCGCTCGCCGATGATGTTGCGCATCACCTCGCTCGTGCCGCCCTCGATGGAGTTCGCCCGCGAGCGGATGAAGAGCTTGCGCACGTCGCCGCTGGCGTAGCTCGTCTCGGTGGGGCGCACGAGGGGGTAGGTCGAGCCGTAGAGCATGCCCTCGGCCCCGAGGAGGTCGACGCAGAGCTCACTCAGGCGCTGGTTGCCCTCGGCCGAGGCGAGCTTCGCGACCGAGCCCTCGGGCCCGGGGGTCCCGGCGTCGCGCAGGTCGCTCGCGCGCCAGTTCGTGAGCCGCGACACCTCGGCGCGGACCCAGGCCTCGAGGACGCGGGCGCGCACCGCCAACGCGTGGGCGTCGGCGCGAGCGCCCCAGCGCTCGTGCCACAGCGCGAGGGCCTGGCCGATCAGGCCGGAGCTGCGCGGCGGGACCCCGCCGCCGATGGAGACCCGCTCGTTCATCAGCGTCGTGATGGCGACGGTCCAGCCCTCGCCCACCCCGCCGAGTCGCCGCGTGTCGGGCACCCGGACGTCGGTGAAGAAGCACTCGTTGAACTCGGCCTCGCCGGTCGCCTGGTAGAGGGGGCGCACCTCGACCCCGGGCGCGCGCATGTCGACGAGGAAGGCGGTGATGCCGCGGTGCTTGGGCTGGTCGGGGTCCGTGCGCGCGATGATCAGCCCGTAGCTCGCCACGTGGGCGAGGGTCGTCCAGACCTTCTGGCCGTTGAGGACCCACTCGTCGCCGTCGCGCTCGGCCCGGGTGGCGAGGCTCGCGACGTCCGAGCCGGCACCCGGCTCGCTGAAGAGCTGGCACCACACCTCCTCGCCGGTGAAGAGGGGGCGCAAGAAGCGGGCCTTCTGCTCCTCGGTGCCGTGCACGGCGATGGTCGGGGCGACCATGCCGTAGCCGATGATGTTGCGCAGCGCCGCCGTGGGCGCCCCGGCGTTCAAGAGCCGGACCACGGCGTGCTGCTGCTCGGCCGGGCTGCCCCCGAGGCCGCCGCTGCCCTCCGCCAAGTGCACCCAGGCGAGGCCCCGGTCGAACTGCTCGCCGAGGAACGCGGTCGGGTCGGTCTCGCGCGGGGGGACCTCGGCGAGCAGCGCATCGAGACGCGCGTCGAGGTCGGTGATCGTCTCGGCCATGGCCCTCCTCTTCCCCGACGCATCCTACGCAGGCCCCCGTCCAGTAGAACGTTCCCGTGACGACTCGACGCATCCTCGCGACCTCCGGCGGCTGGGTCCCGGGCCCGACCCAAGGGACGATGCGCCCGGGCGCGATGGTCCTCGACGCGCTCGGCGCCACCGGCAAGACGAGACCCCGGGTGTGCGTGCTCGAGACGGCCGCGGGCGACCCGACCTCGAGCTACGCGATGAGCTTTGAGGCGTTCGCCGCGGTGGGCTGCGACGTCACCTGGTTCAGGGTCTTCCCCCAGCCCTCGGCCGACCCCTTCGAGCGCCTCGGCGGGTCCGACCTCGTCTGGGTGGGCGGGGGTTCGGTCGCGAACCTGTTGGCCCTGTGGCGGCTCCACGGGGTCGACGCGGCCCTGCGCGACGCCTGGGAGGCCGGGGTGATCCTGGGCGGGGTCTCGGCCGGGTCGATCTGCTGGCACGTGGGCGGGCCGACCGACTCCTTCGGCCCGACCCTCGCCCCGGTCCGCGACGGGCTCGCCCTCGTGCCCTACGGCAACGGCGTGCACTACGACTCCGAGGCCCAGCGCCGCCCCCTCCTCCAGCGGCTCGTCGCCGACGGGTCGCTGCCGACGAGCTACGCGACCGACGACCACGTGGGCCTGTGGTACGAGGGCGACGTCGCGACCCGCGTCGTTGCCGACGTCGACGTCGACCCCGCCACCGGCCCGGCCGCCTACCGGGTCGAGCGCAGCGCCGACGGGGCCGTCGAGACCCGGGTCGGCGTCGGAGGGATCTTCGCCTAGCGGGTGGGCGCGGGCAGCACCGTGCGCACGGCCTCGGCGCGCCGGGCGAGCGCCGTCGCCCGGTCGCGCGCGCCCGCCACGCCGATCGAGTCGAGCCAGTTGGCGAGCATGAGGTGTCCGTCCTGGGTGAGCACCGACTCGGGGTGGAACTGGACGCCCTCGATTGGGGCGCGGCGGTGACGGATCCCCATCACGAGCCCGCCCGAGCGGGCGGTGACCTCGAGCCCCTCGGGGAGTGAGTCGCCGTCCACGACGAGGGAGTGATAGCGACCGACGACGAGCGGGTGCGCGACGTCCCGGAAGAGCCCCGCGCCGTCGTGGGTGACGACGCTCGCGCGGCCGTGGACGAGTTCGGGCGCGTGGACGACGCGCCCGCCCAGGGCCTCGGCGATTGCCTGGTGGCCGAGGCAGATCCCGAGCAGTGGGACGCGCGCACCCAGGCAGTGGCGAACCATCGCGACGTCGCAGCCCGCGGCCCGCGGGTGGCCCGGCCCCGGGGAGAGGACGACCCCCGCCACCGCGAGCCCCTCGAGGTCCTCGGGCGCGACCGCGTCGTTTCGCCGGACGACCGTCGTCGCGCCGAGCTCACCGAGGTACTGGACGATGTTGTAGACGAACGAGTCGTAGTTGTCGACGACGAGCACGCGTCCCGAAGCGTCCATCGGCCAATCCTACGGCCGGTGGTTAACCTCTCTGCGTGGAGACGCTCACAAGGGCCGCCTTCGACGAGCTCGTCGCGGCGGGCTACAACGTGGTCCCGCTCACCGCCACCCTCCAGCTCGACCGCGAGACGCCCGTCACCCTCTACGACCGGCTGCGCGGCCGGGCCTTCTTCCTGCTCGAGAGCGCGGCCCTCGCCGAGACGACGGGGCGCTACTCCTTCGTCGGGCTCGACCGGCTCTGGCGACTCACCGCCCACGAGGCCGCGACGGTCGTCGAGGACGGGGACGGCGTCGAGGCGCCCTCGCCGCTCGCCGAACTGCGCGCCCGGCTCGGCCGCTACCGGGTCGCCCCCACGCCGGGGCTGCCCGACCTCCTCGGCGGGGCCGTCGGGTTCGTCGCCTACGACCACGTCCGGCGCCTGGAGCGTCTCCCGGGCCACCCCGGGGAGCCCCCCTGGCCCGAGGTCGACTTCGGCTTCCCCGGGGCGATGCTGGTCTGTGACCACCTGCGCCACTCGACGACGATCGTCGCCCTCGCCCTCGTCGAGGACCACCCCGAGGAGAGCTACCGCGACGCGCGCGCCAGGCTCGAGGAGCTGGTCGAGGCCCTCCTCGCCCCGGCGCCGGTGCCCGACGCCCTCACCGAGCGGCTCGTGGCGACGGCGCCGGACCAGCGCGGGACGATTCCCGTGCGCGAGATCGCGGCCCGGCTCTCCAACTTCTCGCCCGAGCAGTACGAGGCGGTCGTCGAGCGGGCCCGCGCCTACATCGAGAACGGGGACGTCTTCCAGGTGGTGCCGAGCCAGCAGTTCCGCCGACCGACGAGGGTCGACCCGCTCACGCTCTACCGGGTGCTGCGCGCCCTCAACCCCTCGCCGTACATGTACCTGATCGACACCGGCGAGCGCCAGCTGGTGGGGGCGAGCCCCGAGATGCTGGTGCGCGTCCACGACGGGGTCGTCTCGACCCGGCCCATCGCCGGCACCCGTCCCCGGGGGGCGACCGAGGCCGAGGACGAGGCGCTCGAGGCCGAGGTCCTCACCGACGTGAAGGAGATCGCCGAGCACGTGATGCTCGTCGACCTTGGGCGCAACGACCTCGGCAAGGTCGCCGAGACCGGCTCCGTGCGGGTCGAGCAGCTGGCCCACGTGGAGCGCTTCAGCCACCTCATGCACCTGGTGAGCCACGTGGACGGCCGGCTCCGCCCGGGACTCGACGCCTTCGACGCCTTCGACGCGGTCTTCCCCGCGGGGACCCTCACGGGCGCGCCCAAGGTGCGCGCGATGGAGATCATCGACGAGTTCGAGCCCACGTACCGCGGACCCTACGGGGGCGCCGTGGGCTACTTCGCCCTCTCGGGCAACGCCGACTTCGCCATCACGATCCGCACCGTCGCCCTGGCCGACGGCTGGGCCACGGTCCAGGCCGGGGGCGGCGTGGTGGCCGACAGCCGCGGGGCGGCCGAGTACCTCGAGTGCCTCAACAAGGCCTCCGCCCCCCTGCTGGCCCTGGAGATCGCCGACCCCTCGGGCTGAGGCCGTCTCGCGGGCGACCCTATGCTGGACACGGCCGACAAGGAGGTCGCAGAGTGGCGACGAGCAACGTCGAGGTCTGGGCCCACCTCTACGAGCGGGCCCCCACCCGCCGGGCCCGCTACACCACGCTCTCGGGGGTCCCGCTCGAGCCGGTCTACGGCCCTCCCGAGGGCGAGTACCCGGGCCTCTTCCCCTACACCCGGGGCATCCACGCCTCGATGTACCGCACCCGGCTGTGGACGATGCGCATGTTCGCGGGATTCGGCACCGCGCTCGACACCAACCGGCGCTTCCGCGAGATCATCGCCGCCGGGGGCACCGGCCTCTCCACCGCCTTCGACATGCCCACCTTGATGGGGCTCGACTCGGACGACCCGATGGCCCTGGGCGAGGTCGGCCGCTGCGGGGTCGCCATCGACTCGCTCGCCGACGTGCACGACCTCTTCGAGGGGATCGACCTCTCGGCGATCACCACCTCGATGACCATCAACGCCCCGGCCGCGGTGATGCTGGCCCTGTTCGTCGCCCACGCCGAGTCGGCGGGCGTGCCGCGCGAGCGCCTCGGGGGCACCCTGCAGAACGACATCTTGAAGGAGTACCAGGCCCAAAAGGAGTTATCTCGATCTCGGGCTACCACATCCGCGAGGCCGGCTCCACGGCCGCCGAGGAGCTGGCCTTCACGCTCGCCAACGGCTTCGCCTACGTCGAGCTGGCCGCCGAGGCCGGCCTCGGGGTCGACGCCGTCGCCCCGCGCCTGTCGTTCTTCTTCAACGCCCACATCGACTTCTTCGAGGAGGTCGCCAAGTACCGGGCGGCCCGGCGGATCTGGGCGCGCTGGATGCGCGAGCGCTACGGGGCGCGCGACGAGCGCAGCTGGCAGCTGCGCTTCCACACCCAGACCGCGGGGGTCTCGCTCACGGCCCAGCAGCCCGAGGTCAACGTCGCGCGCACCGCGATCGAGGCGCTCGCCGGGGTCCTCGGCGGTACCCAGAGCCTGCACACCAACTCCCTCGACGAGGCCCTGGCCCTGCCCTCGGAGAAGGCCGCGCGCATCGCGCTGCGCACCCAGCAGGTGATCGCCCACGAGACCAACGTCGCCCACGTGGCCGACCCCCTGGGCGGCTCGTGGCTCGTCGAGAGCCTGACCGACGAGCTCGAGCGCCAGGCCGAGGAGCTCTTCGCCCACGTCGCCGAACTGGGCGGCGGCTCGATGCTCGAGGGCTGCATCCACGGCATCGAGGAGAACTGGTTCCAGGGTCGCATCGCCGACTCGGCCTACGAGCTCGAGCGCACCTTCAACTCCGGTGAGCGCCTCGTCGTGGGGGTGAACGCCTTCACCGAGGGCAACGACGAGGCCGACCTCGAGACCCTCAAGATCACCGACGCCGACGAGCGCCGCCAGCGCGAGCGCCTGGCGGCGGTGCGCGCGAGGCGTGACGCCGAGCAGGTCGATAAGGCCCTCGCCCGGCTGCGCGAAGACGCCGCCGACCCCTCGGTCAACCTCATGCCCGCCCTCATCGACGCCGCGCGGGTCTACGCCACCGTCGGCGAGATGATGGCGACCCTGGCCGACGTCTTCGGCCGCTACGTCGAGGTGCCGACCCTGTGAGTCGGGTTCTCGTCGCCAAGGTCGGCCTCGACGGCCACGACCGCGGGGTGAAGGTCGTCGCGCGGATCCTGCGCGACGCCGGCATGGAGGTCGTCTACACCGGGCTCTTCCAGACGCCCGAGTCGGTGGCCGTCTCGGCGATCGACGAGGACGTCGACGTGGTGGGCATCTCGATGCTCTCGGGGGCCCACCTCACCCTCGCGCCCCTCGTCGTGGCGGCCCTGCGCGAGCGCGGCTCGTCGATCCCGGTCGTCGTGGGGGGGATCGTGCCGCCCGACGACGTGGCCCTCCTGCGCGAGGCGGGCGTCTCGGCCGTGCTCGGGCCCGGCGCGAGCGCCAAGGAGATCACCGCCACGGTGTCGGCGCTCGTGGCCAACCCCTAGTCTCGGCGCCCCCCGCCACCGGACAATAGAGTCGGGCTCACCACGGATCGAGGAGGCAAAGTGCTCAAGGGATTCAAAAACTTCTTGATGC
>NCBE01000090.1 GCA_002255565.1 Actinobacteria bacterium 21-73-9 | reverse complement strand
GGATCCGGTCGTTGATCCGGTGCTCACCTGTAGTGGCGGTGACTATGCGGCATCACTCCTCGGGTCGGGTCCGCGGGAGCTTCCGCGAACCAGTCTCCGGAGCGGTGCCACCCCCGGGCCGTCGGGCCCAGCAGCAACCACATCGACCCTGCGCACGCTGCCGACCGGTCCGGGGACCTACTCGCTCACCCCGTCGAGCCCGGTCCTCAGCTTCACCACCGGCAGTGCCCTGAACTACGTTGTCGCGCTCGTCGCGGGGACCCTCACGATCGTCGCCCCGCCGCCGGCCGGTGGCGGCGGGGCGAGCGCCTCGGTCGGGACGACGCCCCAGGCGACCCTCTCGGTCGCCGTCCCGAGCACCCACGGGACCGTGGGCTCCTCGGTCGACCTCTCCACCGAGGGCGGCTCGGGCAGCGGGGCCGTCACCTTCAGCGTGGTCGGGGGGACGGCGACGGGCTGTGCGATCACGGGCACGACGCTGTCGGCGACCGGGCCCGGGACCTGCGTCGTCGAGGCCACCAAGGCCGGTGACGCCACCTACGCC
Source organism: Actinobacteria bacterium 21-73-9 (assembly GCA_002255565.1). Classification (GTDB taxonomy): domain Bacteria; phylum Actinomycetota; class Acidimicrobiia; order Acidimicrobiales; family RAAP-2; genus RAAP-2. The sequence continues at coordinate 6,697 of NCBE01000090.1, read as the reverse complement.
GGGGCGACCTCGGTACCGGTGACGATCACCTTTGGCGCCGCGAAGGTCGTTCGCCACCACCCGATCGCGCTGCCTCGCCCGGTGACCGTGGCCTTCGCCGCGGGGTCGTCGACCCTCAGCCCGGCGGCGCGGCGGGCCCTCGTCGCCCTGATCAAGCACCTCCACCCCGGCGCCACGGTGACCATCACCACCTGGGGCGACCCGAGGAGCCTGGCCCTGGCGCGCGCCCGCGCCGTCCACGCGTTCCTCATCCACTTCCGCCACCTTCACGTGCGCGTCATCGCCATCGCGAGCGCGGCCGACCGCGTCCGGGTGGTCACGAGCAGGCAGTGAGCACATCATCCCCCGCCGGCGCCTCGGGCACCGGCGGGGAGGTCTCAGGCGTCGCGTCGGACGAGCAGGACCGCCCCGACCACGTTGACGCCCACGGCGTAGAGGGCGAGGACGCCGAGGCCGACCCACGGCGAGAAGGCGAAGGGGCTGGGGCCCGTCGTCGTGAGGATCGCCGCACCGATGCGGTCGGGGAGGAAGCGTCGGATCTCCTCACTGAGTGAGGTGGGCAGGGCCTGGACGATCAGGGGGGCGATGAGCAGGATCCCGACGAAGGTGCTGAGGGCCGCCGCCGTGAAGCGCATCATGGTCGCCAGGCCCAGCGCGAGCACTCCGAGGGCGGCCACGAAGAGCCCGCAGCCGACGACCGCGCGCAGCGCCCCCGGGCTCGAGAGGGTCGCGTGGGTGGCGGGGCTCGTGAGGAGCGCCTGGCCGAGGAAGAACGACGCGAACGAGACGACCTCGGCGAAGACCACGGCGAGCACGCCGAAGACGACGAGCTTGGCCAGAAGGACCCGCAGGCGGTTCGGGGCGGCGCTGAAGGTCGTGCGGATCGTCCCCGAGGAGTACTCGCTGCTCATCGCGAGGACCCCCAGCGCCCCGACGGCGAACTGGGCGACGAAGATGCCGATGAGGCTCGTCGCGGTGGGATCGAAGCCGACGTGCTGGCCGACCGGGCCCGACGCCCAGTGTGCGCGGGTCTCGGCCGTGGCGATGGCCGAGATCCCGAGCCCCAGCACGACGGTGATGAGGAGCGTCCAGCCGGTCGAGCGCACGGTGCGCAGCTTCGTCCACTCCGCGCGCAGCAGGTCGCCGAAGTGGTAGTGACCGGTCGGGATCGGCTCAGCGAGCCCGACGACGGCGACGCTGGTCCCGCCGTCGCCGGTCACGGCGGTGGGGGAGGCGACCTCCATGGTCGTGCGGTCCTTGCGGCGCTGGCGCTGGATGAGCACGACCGCGACGACGACGAGCACGACGACGATGAGGAGCCCGAAGCGCAGGCCGTGCCCGGGTCCGCCGTGGCGCACGAGCGCGGCGTGCGCGGTGGCGAGGAGTTCGGTCACGGTGCCTCCGTCGGGGTGGTGGTGCTCGCGGTCGCCCCCCGGTAGTCGACGCTCGAGTCGGTGAGCTCCATGAAGGCCTCCTCCAGCGAGGCGCTCTGGGGGGAGAGCTCGTGCAGCGTCGCACCGAGGGAGGCGGCGACCTCGCCCACGGCCGGACCGTCGAGTCCGCGGACGCTGAGCGACCCGTCGTCCTCCACGGTCACCGTGGCACCGTCGCGCTCGAGGGCCCCGGCGAGAGAGGCGGCCTGGGGGCTGCGCACCCGCACGAACTGATGCGCGCTGCGCGCGAGCAGGTCGCCGATGGTGGTCTGCTCGATCAGCCGCCCCCGGCCGATGATCACGACCTCGTCCGCGGTGAGCGACATCTCGCTCATGAGGTGGCTCGAGACGAAGACCGTCCGACCCTCGGCCGCGAGGCCGCGCAGCAGGTGGCGGACCCAGCGGATCCCGTCGGGGTCGAGGCCGTTCACGGGCTCGTCGAAGAGCAATACGCCGGGGTCGCCGAGCAGGGCCGCGGCGATGCCGAGGCGCTGACCCATGCCGAGGGAGAACTTGCCGGCCCGCTGGTCGGCGACGGCCGACAGGCCCACCAGCTCGAGCAGGTCGTCGACGCGGCGCGCGGGCAGCCGGTTGGTCTGGGCGAGCATCGTGAGGTGGGCCCGGGCCGTGCGGCCCGGGTGGAAGGCCTTCGCCTCGAGCAGCGCCCCCACCTCGCGCAGCGGCCAGCGCAGGTCGCTGAAGCGCTGTCCGTTCACGGTGACCGTGCCCCGCGTGGGGGCGTCGAGGCCCATGATCATGCGCATCGTCGTCGACTTGCCCGAGCCGTTGGGCCCGAGGAAGCCGGTGACGGCCCCGGGGCGCACGTCGAAGGTGAGCCCGTCGACGGCGACCTTGGCCCCGTAGTGCTTGGTCAGTCCGCGAGCCTCGATCACCGGGCACCCCCTCGATCGAAGGCTACGGGGCGCGCGTTCGGCGGCTCTATGGGGGGAAACCCTGACGAGGGGACCGGTCCTCGCGCCGGCGCCGGGCCCGGACCTAGTCCGTCTCCTCGGTCGTCTCGACGGCGACGTGGGGAATGGCCCGCTCGAGCCAGCCCGGCATCCACCAGTTGGCCCGTCCGATGAAGTGCATCAGGGCCGGCACGAGGACGGTGCGGATGAGGAAGGCGTCGATGACGACGGCCCCCCCGAGGCCGATGCCGAACTCGGCGATGACGCGCTGGCCGCCGAAGGCGAAGGAGAAGAAGACCGAGACCATCACCAGGGCGGCCGCGGTGATGACGCGCCCGGTGTTGGCCTGGCCGCGCACGATCGCCTCCTCGTTCGAGCCCGTGTTGAGCCACTCCTCGTGCATGCGCGAGACCAAGAAGACCTGGTAGTCCATCGAGAGCCCGAAGAGGATCGCGATCATGATGATCGGCAGGAACGACTCGACCGGCCCGGTGCCCGCGCGGATGAGCGACGAGCCCCACCCCCACTGGAAGACCGCGACCACCAGGCCGAAGGAGGCCCCCACGGCGAGCAGGTTCATGATCGCGGCGACGACGGGGATGAGCAGGCTGCGAAAGGCCACCATCAAGAGCAGGCAGCCCAGAAGGACGATCACGCCGAGGAAGAGGGGCAGCTTCGAGCCCAGCACCTGGGCGAAGTCGGCGTAGATCGCCGTGATGCCCCCGACGTAGACCGCGGTGTGGCTCGCGTGGGTGGCCCGGGGGATGTAGTGGTCGCGCAATCGGTTGATCAGGTCGGCCGTCTGGACCGACTGGGGGCTCGTCGTGGGCACGACCGTGATGATCCCCACGGTGTGGGCGGGGTTCTCGTAGAGGGGGAGGACCGAGGCGACGCCGGGGTCGTGGGCGAGACGTCGGTCGAGGGCGGTCATGGCGGCCGTGTCGGTGGGCCCGCGGATCGCCCCCACGACGCTGAGGGGTCCGTTGAAGCCCGGGCCGAAGCCCTGGGCGAGGAGGTCGTAGGCCTGGCGGGTGGTCGAGCCCACCGGGTCGTTGCCCTGGTCCGAGCTGCCCAGGCGCAGCGAGAAGAAGGGCACGATGAAGAGCGCGATCACGACCAGAGCCAGGGCGCTCAGGGTGCGGGGGTGGTTCGAGACGAACCGGGCCCAGCGCTGCCAGGGCCCACTGGGCAGCGCCGGCTCGGGGCCGTGCTCGGCGAGGTGCTTGCGCTCGCGTCGGCTGAGCACCCTGGGCCCGATGAGGGCGACGAGGGCCGGCAGCAGGGTCACCGAGGCGAGCATCGTCACGAGCACCGCGAGCGTGGCGCTCACCGCGACGCCGTTCAAGAACGAGAGGCGCAGCACCAGCATGCCCAAGAGGGCGACGCACACCGTGGAGCCGGCGAAGAGCACCGCCCGGCCCGAGGTGTTGATCGCGGTCACGATCGCCTCTTCGGGCGTGGCGCCGCGCTTGAACTCCTGGCGCGTGCGGGTGATGATGAAGAGGGCGTAGTCGATGCCCACGCCGAGGCCGATGAGCGAGCCCAGGATCGGGGCGAACTGGGCGATCGCGATGGCGTGGCTCAAGAGCTCGCCGCCCGCGAGCGCGACCCCGAGGGCGAAGAGCGCGATCCCGAGGGGGAGCAGCATCGCGAGGAACGACCCGAAGGCGAGCACGAGCACGACGGCGGTGAGCAAGAGCCCGACGACCTCGCCCTTGCTCGACGAGGGCGAGGAGAGCTGGCCGAAGGCGTTGCCGCCGAAGTAGACCCCGAGGTCCGGCGTCCTCATCGTGAGGGCCTGGGTCTCGACAGCCTGGATCTGGGGGGTGCGCAGCTTGAACCCGGGCAGGGCGAAGTGGACGACGGCGTAGGCGATGGTGCCGTCGGTGGAGACCTGGGTTGCGCCGGCGCACGCCCCCGAGGGGAGCCGCTCGCTCGCAAAGGGGGCCGAGCAGAAGGGCGAGACGACGCTTCCCACGACCGGCTGGCGGGCGACGGCGGCCAGCGCGGCCTGGATGGTGCGCTCGTGGTCGGCGACGGTGCCGCTCGTCGCGTGGATGACGATCTGGTCGGTGTCGCCCGCCTGGCCGGGGAAGGCCGACTTCAACAGGTCGTAGGCGTGGGTCGAGTTGGTCCCGGGCAGGCTGAAGGTGTTGGCGTAGGCCGAGCCCTGCGCGCGGGCTGCGGCGTTGGTGCCGACAAAGAGCAGCACCCAGACGAGCAGGACGACCCAGCGGTGGCGGACGCAGAGGCGAGCGAGGTTCTTCACGAGACCTTTTCGGGGGGACGGACCGGTACGGTGGCGGGAGGAAGATGAAGTCTAGGGGTGACATGGCGGGTCGAGCGGGGGACGAACGTCACCGCTTCCCGGGCCACGAGTACCCCCAGGTGATCCCCGAGCCCGACGAGGTCCGCCCCGGGGGGCGCGCCCCGTGGGCCCACCTCGAGCCCGCGGCCCGACGGGGCCTCACGGTCGAGCGGGTGGCCCGGGCCCTCGCCCGCCGGGGCCAGGCGGGCCCGCCCCCCGAGCTCGCGCCGCCCCTCGGGGACCCTCGCGGGGGCGGGTCCGGGGCGTCGGTCCTCGTCGCGCTGTTCGACGAGGCCGGCGAGGCCCGGGTCGTCCTCACCCGACGGGCCCGCACCCTGCGGGCCCACCGCGGTGAGGTGGCCCTGCCGGGCGGGCGCCGCGAGGCCGCGGAGTCGCCCTGGGAGACGGCGCTGCGCGAGGCGAGCGAGGAGGTCGGCCTCGACCCGGCGGCCGTGCGCCCCCTGGGCTGGCTCGCGCCCCTGTCCACCGCGGTCTCGCCGCGGGCGATCGTGCCCGTCGTGGGCGCCCTCGCCACGCGACCGTCGCTCGAGGCCCAGCCCGACGAGGTCGAGCGCGTCTTCACGGTCGCCCTCACCGACCTGCTCGCCGAGGGTGCGTTCTTGGAGGAGCGCTGGCGCCGCGAGGGGCTCCCCGGCCCCGACGGCGAGGGCTTCCACCCCATCTACTTCTACCGGGTGCCCGGTGACCTCCTGTGGGGCGCGACGGCTCGGGTCCTGACCGACCTGCTCACGATGGTCGTCGACGAGCTCTGAGCTCGGCCGCCCGCCTCGGACCGGCGGGTAGATTGGACCCACGCCCCCATCCACAAAAGAGGCGGAGGACCCATGGCGGAAGTGGAGATCGGCATCTTCAAGACGGCGCGTCAGGCCTACGGCTTCGACGACATCGCGATCGTGCCCAGCCGGCGCACCCGCGACCCCGAGGACGTCGACATCTCCTGGCAGATCGACGCCTACAAGTTCGAGATCCCGGTGCTCGGCTCGGCGATGGACGGCGCGATCTCGCCCTCGACGGCGATCGAGCTCGGCCGTCTCGGCGGACTGGGGGTCTTGAACCTCGAGGGCCTGTGGACCCGCTACGAGGACCCGTCTCCCCTCTTCGAGGAGATCGCGGAGCTCGAGGACGACAAGGCCACCGCCCGCATGCAGCAGATGTACCTCGAGCCCGTGAAGCTCGAGCTGGTCGCCGAGCGGATCCGCCAGCTCAAAGACGCCGGCATCGTGACCTCGGCCTCGGTCACCCCGGCGAGGACCGACTGGATGGCGAAGACCATCATCGACGCGGGCCTCGACATCCTGGTGATCCAGGGCACCGTCGTCTCGGCCGAGCACGTCTCGAAGAGCGGCGAGCCCCTGAACCTCAAGAAGTTCATCCGCGAGTTCGAGATCCCGGTGATCGTGGGCGGCTGCGCCAGCTACCAGGCCGCCCTGCACCTGATGCGCACCGGCGCGGCCGGCGTGCTCGTGGGGGTCGGGCCGGGCAACGCCTGCACCAGCCGCGCGGTGCTCGGCATCGGCGTGCCCCAGGCCACGGCCATCGCCGACGTCGCCGGGGCGCGGATGCGCCACCTCGACGAGACCGGCGTCTACGTCCACGTCATCGCTGACGGCGGCATGTCCAAGGGCGGCGACATCGCCAAGGCCATCGCCTGCGGCGCCGACGCCGTGATGATCGGCTCGCCGCTCACCAGCGCCGTCGAGGCCCCGGCCCGTGGCTACCACTGGGGCATGGCGACCTTCCACCCGACCCTCCCGCGCGGCACGCGGGTGCGCACCCAGGTCCGCGGGACCTTGAAGGAGATCCTGCTCGGCCCGGCCCACGAGAACGACGGCCGGCTCAACCTGATGGGGGCGCTGCGCACCTCGATGGCCACGTGCGGCTACGAGACGCTGAAGGAGTTCCAGAAGGCCGAGATCATGCTGGCTCCGGCCCTGCAGACCGAGGGCAAGGCGCTCCAGCGCTCCCAGGGCGTGGGCATGGGGCATTGACCCGCCCGGTCCTCGTCGTCGACTTCGGCGCCCAGT
>NCBE01000089.1 GCA_002255565.1 Actinobacteria bacterium 21-73-9 | reverse complement strand
TGCGAGTCGCGATCGTGACCAAGTCCCTGCTGGGCAAGGCCCACACCGTCATGGCCGAGGGGGGCATGGCGGCGGCCCTCGGGAACGTCTACCCCGAGGACAACTGGCGGGTCCACTTCCGCGACACGATGCGCGGGGGAAAGTACCTCAACAACTACCGCATGGCCGAGCTGCACGCGAAGGAGTCCCCCGACCGGGTCCTCGAGCTCGAGCAGTGGGGGGCCCTCTTCGACCGCACCGCGAAGGGCAAGATCCTCCAGCGCGACTTCGGCGGCCACCGCTACGCCCGGCTCGCCCACGTGGGCGACCGCACCGGCCTCGAGCTGATCCGCACCCTCCAGCAGAAGGTCGTCTCGATGGGCGCCGACGTCTTCATGGAGTGCAAGGTCCTGCGCCTCGTCCACGACGCCTCGGGCACGGCCGCCGGGGCCGTCGCCTACTGGCGCGCCACCGGCGAGTTCGTCACCTTCGCCGCGAAGGCCGTGGTGCTGGCGACCGGCGGGGCCGGCAAGTCCTGGAAGTTCACCTCGAACTCCTGGGAGTGCACCGGCGACGGCCACGCGATGGCCCTGTGGGCTGGGGCGCGGCTCATCGACATGGAGTGCGTCCAGTTCCACCCCACCGGCATGGTCTGGCCGCTCAGCGTGCGCGGCCTGCTCGTGACCGAGGGGGTGCGCGGCGACGGCGGGGTCCTGCGCAACTCCGAGGGCAAGCGCTTCATGTTCGACTACGTCGCCCCGATGTTCCGGGCCGAGACGGCCGACTCCGAGGACGAGGGCGACCGGTGGTACGAGGACCACGGCGCCGGGCGGCGCCCGCCCGAGCTGCTGCCGCGCGACGAGGTCGCCCGGGCCATCAACACCGAGGTGAAGGCCGGCCGGGGCAGCCCGCACGGCGGGGTCTTCCTCGACATCGCCAGCCGGCGCACGCCCGAGTTCATCCGCCGACGCCTGCCCTCGATGTACCACCAGTTCATGGAGCTCGCCGGGGTGGACATCACCCGCGAGGCGATGGAGATCGGCCCGACCTGCCACTACTTCATGGGCGGGGTCCAGGTCGACGCCGACACGGCCGCCACGGCCGTGCCCGGCCTCTTCGCCGCGGGCGAGGTGGCCGGCGGCATGCACGGCGCCAACCGGCTCGGCGGGAACTCGTTGAGCGACCTCGTCGTCTTCGGCCGGCGCGCCGGCATGGGCGCGGCCGACTGGGTCGAGTCCGGCGAGGCCGCCACCTCGATGGACGCCGGCGAGGTGGCCGCGGCCGTCGCGGCCGCGCTCGCGCCCTTCGAGCGCGAGTCGGGCGAGAACCCCTACGACGTCCACCACGACCTCCAAGAGATGATGCAGGCCAACGTGGGCATCATCCGCACCCAGTCCGAGCTCGACGAGGCGAAAGAGCGCCTCGTCGAGTTCGCCGAGCGGGTGGGCCGGGTCCGGGTCACCGGCGGTCGGGCCTACAACCCGGGCTGGAACCTGGCCACCGACCTGCCGAGCATGATCACGGTCAGCCGCTGCGTGACCGAGGGGGCGCGCCGGCGCACCGAGTCGCGCGGGGGCCACACCCGCGAGGACTTCCCCACCGCCGACGACCGGCTCGGCACGCTGAACTTCGCCCAGACCTGCCCCGGCGGGGCCTGGGACGGGGAGTACCGGATCGAGGAGTCCCCCCTGCTCGCGATGCCCGCGGAGTTGAAGGCCCTACTTGAGGAGGCGCACTGATGGCTGACGTGACGATGCGGATCTGGCGCGGCGACGCGTCGGGTGGGGAGTTCGCCTCCTACACGCTCGCCCCCAACGAGGGCGAGGTCGTCCTCGACGTGGTCCACCGGATCCAGGCCACCGAGGCGCCGGACCTGGCGTGCCGGTGGAACTGCAAGGCCGGCAAGTGCGGCTCGTGCTCGGCCGAGATCAACGGCAAGCCCCGGCTCATGTGCATGACCCGAATGGACTCGCTGCCCGAAGGGACGGTCACCGTCGCGCCGATGCGGACCTTCCCCATCGTCCGGGACCTGGTGACCGACGTCTCGTTCAACTTCGTGCGGGCCCAGCAGGTGCCCGCCTTCTTGCCCCCGCCGATGCCCGAGGGCGGCTACGTGATGTTCCAAGAGGACGTCGAGCGCGGCCAGGAGTTCCGCAAGTGCATCGAGTGCTTCATGTGCCAGGACGTCTGCCACGTGATCCGCGACCACGAGGACAACAAGCGCCACTACGCCGGTCCGCGCTTCTTCATCCGCTACGCCGAGCTCGAGATGCACCCGCTCGACACGAACGACCGGCGCGAGTACGTGCGCGAGGAGATGGGCCTGGGCTACTGCAACATCACCAAGTGCTGCACCGAGGTCTGCCCCGAGCACATCAAGATCACCGACAACGCGATCATCCCGTTGAAAGAGCGCGTCGTCGACGCCCACTACGACCCCCTCGCCTGGCTCGGGCGCACCATCCGGCGAAAGAAGAAGGCCTCGGCCGCCGACGCGGCCGTCCAGCCCGCCCCGTAGCGTGGCCGACTTCCTCAGCCCGGCCTGGTTCGCCGAGCGCAACGCCGATCTCGCCGGCCGCGGCCCGACGGGGGTCGCGGCGACGCTGCGGGTCGTCCTCGTCCTCTCCGACGCGCCCACCGGCGGCCCCGGTGCGCTCACCCTCGTGCTCGAGCCCTCGGGCGGGCGACTCGAGCCGGGCGACCCGGGGATCGCCGACGTCGTCCTGACCCTGTCGGTCGACGACGCCGCCGCGCTCGTCGCCGGCGCCGCCACCTCGACGGCGGCCCTGCGCGAGGGCCGGCTCCGCGTCCGCGGCAACGCCGCCACCCTGGTCCCGGTGGCGGCCTGGCTGGCCGGGGCGGGCGCGTGACGCTCCCCCTTTTCGAGGACGACCTCGCCGAGCCGGGCCTGATCAGCGGGCACGACATGCACCGGCGCGGCGCCGACCTGCCCGACGTCGCGGTCCTGTGCTTCTTCCACGAGGTCCTGCGCGACCTCGCCGCGCGCGGCGAGCTCGTCGAGCGCTACCGGCTGCGCAGCGAGTTCGGCGTGAACCCGGTCTACGTCATGGCCGTCGAGGGCCGCGAGGTCACCGTCACCCACCCCGGGGTGGGCGCGCCCCTCGCGGTCGGCTTCACCGAGGAGCTGGTGGGGCTCGGGGTGACGACGCTCGTCGCCTGCGGGGGCGCCGGAGCCCTCGTCGAGCGCGAGCTCGGCCACGTGATGGTCGTCGACTCGGCCCTGCGCGACGAGGGCACGAGTTTCCACTACGCCGCACCCTCCCGGGTGATCGACGCCGACCCGGTCGGGGTGCGCGTCGCCACCGAGACCCTGGACCACCTCGGGGTGCCCTACGAGGTCGGCCGGACCTGGACGACCGACGCGCTCTTTCGCGAGACGCCCTCGCGCATCGCCCGGCGCGTCGCCGAGGGCTGCGCCATGGTCGACATGGAGTCCTCGGCCTTCATCGCCGCGACCCGGTTCCTCGGGGTACGCTTCGCCCAGCTCCTCTACGCCGGGGACTCGCTCACCGGGGAGAGCTGGGACTCGCGCCACTGGATCCACGCCGGCGACGTGCGCGAGGGGCTCCTGCGCGCCGCGGCGCGCGTGGCCCTCGCCCTCGCCGACGAGCCCCGGGACTGAGCGTCGCGGCGACGGGTCGGCCTACGTGCGCGGCTCGCGACGCATCGTGAAGAGCCCGGGCAGGCCCCCGCCGAGGTCGACCCGCGCCTCCAGGGCGAAGCCGGCGCGCGCGTAGTAGGCGAGGTTCGTCTCGTCCTGGGTCTCGAGGTACGCCGGGGCGCCCTCGGCGTCGACTTGCTCCAGCACCGGGGCGAGCAGGGCCGCACCGATCCCGGTGCGCTGGGCCGAGGGCTCGACCGCGAGCAGTTGGAGGTACCAGTGGGGCTCTCGGGGGTGCCGGGCGACCGTCGCCGCCTCGGCGCGCGCGGCGATCCGCAGCGCCCCGAGGTGGGGGGCGAAGGCGGACAGCACGGCCGGCAGGCGGGCCACCTGCTCGCGCACCGGCGGGGGGAAGCCCCCCGGCGCCAACCAGGCCGCGACGCCGAGGACCCGGCCGTCGGCGCCCCGGGCCACGGAGCGCCGTCCCGCGGGCCCGAGGTGGGCGAGCGCGGCCCGGTGCAGCGCGGCGATCGAGCGCGCCCGCCCTCGGGGCGAGGGGAAGAACGCGTGGAACAGCTCGGCCCCGTCAAAGGCGCGCGCGCACAGTTCCCCGCACTCGCGGATCGTCGCCCGGTCGAGGGGCCCCGCGTCGATCGTCACCGCGTGGGCCACGGCGCGAGTCTACGGTCCGCCCCCTGCGACCGGCGAGGGAGGGTCTCGACCCGCTCGCCGAGCGCCACGGCGCCGGGCCGAACCGTCCGGAGCGGGCCGCTCGAGGGCCTCGGGGTGATCCGAGCACTGGTGGTCGGCGCGAGCGGGCGAAGGCGGCGGTCGGTGGTCGACGCCGTGGCGGTGACGGCCGTCGCCACGGGCGCCCCGCGTGGCCCCCCGGTCGCGCTCACCCGAGCGCACGCGGCGACCCTGATCCGTCGGGCACCGGTGCGGGTGGACGAACCACCCGAGGCGGGGCCGACCACGACTCCCTGGGGGTCAGAACCCCATGGTCACCGTCGCCGACGGGAAGCCGCGCGCCCCGACCCCGAGGACGACGCGGACCGCGCCCGCCCCGTGGGCGGCGAGATCCCGGTGAAGCAGGGCGGCCACCGCCCGGGCCCGGGCGAGGGCCTGACCGGCGTCGGCGGGAGTGGGCCGCTCGTGGCCGATCACCCACACGACCGTGTAGCCGTCGCGGGCCACCGTGGCGGCCACCCCGGAGACCTGGCGCTCGAGGGCCGGGGTCAGCTCGGCGCCGCCCACGACGAAGGGGCCGACGCGGGTCGCCCCGCGTGCGGCCACCACCCGCAAGGTCACGCCCTGGCTCGAGGGCGCGTAGTCGGCGCTCGAGGGGGCGAGGGAGGCCACCACGCGCCACGACCCCACGGCCCCCACCCGGAAGGCGCACGTCGCGGTCGTCGCGGTCGCCGGCACCCCCAGGCAGCCGGGGATGGTCACCCCGTTCGCGCTGAAGGTGACCGTGCCCGGGGTCGAGACCGAGGCGGTGGCGGTGAGTCGCCCGCCGGTGACGGCCGCGACACCGGGCCCCTTGACCGTCACCTGGACCGTCGAGGCGGCCGGCTGCACGCTCACGGTGACCGGCGGGGACGTGGAGACGGCGTCGGTGGCGTCACCGGGGACGAGCGAGGCGGTGAGGGTCACGGCACCCACCGCGGAGGGGGACCACGCGCAGGTGGCCGTCGTGGTGGCCGCGACGCTCGCACAGCCCGCGATCGCCTGCCCGTCGGCGTAGAAGGTGACCGTGCCCGGGGTGGAGACCGTGGCGGTCAACGCGTCGGGCGCGCCGTAGACGGCCGACGCGCTCGCGACGGCGAGCGCCGTCGTGGTGGGGACGCGCGTCGTCGCCGCGGAGCCCAGCAGCTGCACGACGTCGCCCGTGTTCCCGTCGTCGGCGAACAGCGAGGAGCCGCTCGCCGAGAGCCAGGCCGGAGCGTACGAGCCCACCCGGTACGCGCTCTCCACGGCGAGGGTCGTGGGGTCGAGCTGGTAGATCTCCCCCTGGAAGGCGGCGGAGACCCACAGCGACCCGTTCGCCTCGAGGCTCGCGAAGAGGGTGGCGGCGGGAATCGTGGCGGAGGTGACGAGGGCGAGGGTCGTCAAGGAGTACTCGTACTCCGTGGCGCCCGCCGTCACGTAGAGGGCGCCGCCCCCCACCGAGACCGTCGGGACGGTGGCGCTCGACATGATCGGGGTCACGCTCAGCCCGCTGAAGGCCCCGGTCGTGGTGTCGACGCGCTGCCACTCGTAGTAGTGGTTGTTGTCCTGCCACTCGAGCGAGACGAGGGCGCCCCCGACCATCTCGAGGGCGACGGGTGAGTCGTTCGCGGAGTTGTTGGGATTCGTCGACCACGTCGTGTGGGTTCCCGTCGCCAGGTCCAGGGCCACGATCGCGTTGTCGCTCTCGGAGCTCACGTAGGCCGTCGTCGACGAGAGCGCGACGCTGTAGCGCGTCTTAAGGTCGGAGTGGGTGAACGTCGAGGTGAGGTTGTAGGGGGTGAGGGTGGCGGTGGCGACGTCCAGCACGTAGACGGTCCCGTCGCTGACGGTGACCACGTAGGAGCCGTTCGCGGCGACGGGCAGGTAGCCGTCGCACGTGCCCGGGCCTGCGGCGAGGGGGTAGGCGGCCACGAAGGACCCGGACTCGGTGAACTCGACGAGCGAGTTGTCGACGTTAGAGGGCGCACACCCCCCGCTCCCCTCGCCCCACAGGTGCGCGCCGTCGTTGGCGAGGACGCCGATCTCCGCCGCGGGGTTGACGTAGGTGACGACGGGGGTGAGCGTCGGGGCGCTCGCCCCGGCCGGCGCGGCCCACGCCGCGGGGACTCCGACGAGAGCGCCGAGCGCCAACGCCGCCGTGAGGAGCCGCGCGCGGCCCCACCGCACGTCCTGGAACCCGTCACGCCCAAGTGGAACCACTGTGGCCTCCCACCCCGATGTCGACGTCGCCGACCAGCAGCGAAGACATTGTCTACACCCGAGCGAGGGCCGCCGGGGATGCGGGTCTTTCAGGAAGGGCCTGGTCGGCCCCCGGCGAACGCCGGGGGCCTAGATGAGCCCGAGGGCTCGGACCTCGTCGCGCTCGGCGAGGAGCTCGTCGGTGGTGGCGGCGATCCGCTCGGACGCGAAGGCGTCGTGGACGAAGCCCTCCTTCACCGCGTAGCCGCCCTGGCCGTCGGCGACGATCGGCAGGCCGAAGGTGAGCCCCTCGGCCAGCCCGTACTCGCCGTGGGTCGTCACCGCGACCGACGCGCAGTCGCTGGACGGCGTCGGCGTGGTGAGCGAGACCACGGTGTCGATCGCGGCGTTCGCGGCCGAGGCGGCCGAGGAGAGCCCCCGGGCCTCGATGACGGCGGCCCCGCGCTTTTGGACCGTCGTGAGGAACTCCCCGCGCAGCCAGGCGTCATCGGCGATCACCTCGGGGGCCGGACGCCCCGCGAGGGTCGCGTTGGCGAAGTCCGGGAACTGGGTCGAGGAGTGGTTGCCCCAGATCGCGAGGTTCTGGACCTCGCTGACCGGCACGCCGGCCCGCCGGGCGAGCTGGGTCTCGGCCCGGTTCTGGTCGAGGCGGGTCATGGCGAACCAGCGCTCCGCGGGCACCTCGGGGGCGGCCGAGCGGGCGATCAGGCAGTTGGTGTTGCAGGGGTTGCCCACCACGAGCACCCGCACGTCGGCGGCGGCGTTCGCCGCGAT
>NCBE01000088.1 GCA_002255565.1 Actinobacteria bacterium 21-73-9 | reverse complement strand
AGCCGCGAGCAAGGCTCCGGCGGCCAGGGCCTTTACCAAGTGGCGCTGAATCGCTCTTGGATTATTCATTCCTATTTTCACTCCAATCGTGGCCCGGCGGATGCCGGCCCTCCTGTGTCCATGCGGCACTGCGTGGTGATGCGTGTGAAGGAGCGTCGCAAAGAAAACGACGCCTCCTCGACTCAAAAGTATAGGTAGAGCCTGGTGAGGAGGAGGAGAGCCCTTGGTCCCGGATGGGTTCGGGCGGAGAGTTTTCCACAGCGAAGGGATCACGGTAGATACCTGGTCACGGCGACTTTCTCCGGAGCCGATCCGCGAGGGGCCGGGGGCGTCGCGAATCGTAACCATATTGTAAGCGGGCTCATCGCGGTGAAGGTAGTTGCGTCGCGCCCCCGACGACGCCCGTCCACCGCCGCCCTAGGCGATCGCGCAGCGGTTCGGACCGGTCTCGAGCTCGTCGGCGTCGCCGCCCGCGTCCTCCCGGCCGGCGTTGATCCGCACGATCCTCTGGTAGTTGCCCGGGCGGTCCTTCACGTTGGCGACCGCCCAGGCGACGAAGTCCGCCTCGTCGAGCGCGAGGGGCGCCAACTCACCGCGCAGCTCGCCCAGGGGCCGAGCGACCAGCACGCCGGCGCGCACCTCCACCCCGGGACCGAAGTGGGCGGGGAAGACGGCCACCTCGTCCGAGAGCGGCAGGATCCGCTCGTGCAGGGAGCGGTAGAGGTGGCGGGCGTAGGCCTCGGCCTCGTCGGCGAGGTCGGGCCGCCCGACGCTCTCCAGAAAGAGGGTGTCGCCGGTGAAGATCGCCGCCGCGCCCAGCTGGTACATCGTGGAGCCCTCGGTGTGGCCCGGGACGCTCACCGAGGAGACGGCGAGCTCGACCCCGGGGACGAGCTCGATCGCCTTGCCGTCGCTGATGGGGGTGAAGGCGAAGGCGAAGGGGTCGCCCGGGTTGAGCCAGAGCTCGGCGCCGGTCGCCTCGGCGAGGGCCCGGGCCCCGCTCAGGTGGTCGGCGTGCAGGTGGGTGTCGAGGACGTGGGTGATCGTCCATCCCTTTCGCGCGGCGATCGCGCGGTAGCGCTCGGTGGCGAGGGAGGGGTCGATCACGACGCCGCGCTCGCCCGCGCCCACGACGTAGCTGAGACAGCCCTTGCCCCGACGTCGCACCTGGACGACGGTCGCACCGGCGAAGGAACCCTCGACCTCGTCGTAAGTGGAGGACCAGGCGGCCATGCCGCCCTCGAGCACCCGGACGTCGTGGCCCGCCGCCGCGAGCAGCGTCGCCCCGGCCGTAGCGCGCGCGCCCACCGCGCACACGACGACGACCTCGTGGTCCTCGGGGATCTCGTCGAGGCGTCCTTCGAGCTCGCCGAGGGGGACGTTCGTCGCCCCGGGGAAGGCCCACGCGGCGACCTCGCCGGGCTCTCTCACGTCGAGGACGAGGACCGCGGGGTCCTCCAGGCGGGCGGCGAGGGCCTCGCCGGAGATCAAAGACGGCTGTGACACGCTTCCAGCCTAGGGGCTCGGGTCCAGAACCCCCGGCGGGCGCCCACGAGACCAGAGGGCTCACTGGGCCGGCACGCACGGCGCCGAGGCCCCGGTCCCCGGGTCGACGGAGGGCGCGCCCGAGACCACGGGCGGGCGCCGCTCGGTTTGGCAGTCCCAACGGGATTTGAACCCGTGCCTCCACCTTGAGAGGGTGATGTCCTAGGCCGCTAGACGATGGGACCAAGTCCGTCAACGATACCGGCATCGCCGACGGATTCGCTCGGGGGCAAGGATTCGAACCCTGAATAACTGGACCAGAACCAGTTGTGTTGCCAATTACACCACCCCCGAAGGGCCCGACCATCCTATAGGAGGGCGCGGTGCGCGCCGGTGGCTCAGCCGCGCAGCGCCGTGCGCGCCGTCCACTCGCTGAGGCGCTGGTAGCCGACGACCCGGGCCACCCCCACCTCGAGGGTCTCTTTCAGGTAGTACCTCCAGAGCCCGTAGTGGACCGTCGGGGAGTCGGCGACCGGGCTCGGGAACGGGGTGAGCCCGAAGTCCGAGGCAATGGCCATGGCCCGGTACTCGTGGAAGGGGTCGGTCACGGTGAGGACCGTGGTGAGGCCCCGGCGGAGGAGGGCCGGCGCCACGCTCTCGACGTTCTGCCAGGTGTCCACGCCGCCGCCCACGATGACCCGGTCCCTCGCCACCCCGTGGCGCTCGAGGAAGGTGGCCGAGACCCCGGCCTCGGTGTAGGCGTCGCCGGGCTGGCGGCTCCCGGTGACGGCCACGTAACCGGCCCGCTTCGCCCGGTAGAGGGCGAGGGCCTCAGAGAGCCGGTCGGTGAGCTCGGGCGAGGGCGTGCCGTTGTCCTCGGTCGTGCCAAAGACGAGGACCGCCGCGGCGTCGCGGGTCGCGTGCTCCCGGCCCCGCAGCCAGATCTGGACGAAGGTGACGGCGAAGTAGGCGACCAGGACGAGTCCGACCGCCGCGACGAGGCGGGCGGCGAGGCGGAGGCCCCGGATCACGCCGCGTGCTCGAGGGCCGCGCGCAGCCGGGCGAGCGTGCGCTCGCGCCCGAGCAGGGCGAGGGACTCAAAGAGCGGCGGGCCGACGAGTCGACCGGTGACGGCGCAGCGGATCGGCGCCTGGGCCTTGCGCAGGCTCAGCCCGCGCGCCTCACCGAGCGCGAGGGTCGCCGCGTGCAGCGCCTCGGCGCCGAAGTCCCCCAGGGCCCCGTAGGCCTCGAGGGCCGCGGCGAGGACGCCGGGCGCCGCGGGGTCGCTCGTGATCGCCTTGGCGAAGGCCGCCTCGTCGTGGGCGGGCTCGCCGAAGAAGAAGTCGACCATCACGGGCACCTCGTCGAGGCGGGCGACCCGCTCCTGGATGAGGGGCACCAGCCGGGCGAAGAGGTCGGGGTCGAAGTCCTCCACTCCCCAGGCCGGTCGGTACCCCGCGGGCCGCCAGGCCACCTCGCCCGGGTCGACCCAGGGCCGGCAGAGGGCGGCGAAGGCCTCGGGCGAGAGGGCCCGGATGTAGGTGCCGTTGAAGGCGGTGAGCTTCTTCACGTCGAAGAAGGCCGGGGAGTGCGAGACGTCCTCGAGGCGGAACTGCTCGACGATCGTGTCCATCTCGACGATCTCGTCGTCCCCGCGCGGGCTCCAGCCGAGCAGGGCCAGGTAGTTGAGGACGGCCGCGACGAGATAGCCCTGGTCGCGGTACATCTCGAGGGCGACGGGGTCGCGGCGCTTGGAGAGCTTCTTTCGCTGCTCGTTCACGAGCAGGGGCAGGTGGGCGAAGACCGGCAGGGACACCTCGAGGCCGGTCGCGGCGTTGAGCGCCGACCAGAGCATCATCTGCTTGGGGGCGTTCGCCAGGTGCTCCTCGCCGCGCACCACGTGGGTGATCGCGTCGTCGCGGTCGTCGACGACGTTGGCGAGCGCGTAGAGCGCCTCGCCCGTCGAGCGCGCCACGACGAAGTCGTCGATCGCCGAGAGCGAGAAGACGACCTCCCCGCGCACGAGGTCGGGCACGACGATCGTGCCCTCGTCGGGGGTGCGAAAGCGCAGCGCCGTGCGCTCGTTGCGCGCGAGCCCCCGGTCCCGGCAGTAGCCGTCGTAGCCGGGGGTCGCGCGCGCGCCCTTGCGGGCCTCGACCTCGGCCGGGGTGCAGTCGCAGTAGTAGAGGGCGCCGGCCGCGACGAGCGCCTCGAGGGCCGCGGCGTGGGCCGGGGCGTTCTCGCTCTGGCGGAAGGGCCCGGTGTAGTCGAGGCCCAGCCAGGCCATCGCCGCGTAGATCGCCTGGACCCACTCCTCGCGGTTGCGCTCGGGGTCGGTGTCCTCGACGCGCAGGATGAAGACGCCCTCGGGGTCTTGTTTCGCGAGGATCCAGTTGAAGAGGGCCGTGCGCGCCGTGCCGACGTGGAAGTAGCCCGTCGGCGAGGGCGCGAGGCGCACCCGGACCGGCACTACTCGACCGAGATGGCGCCGTTGGGGCAGCTGGCGACGGCCTGGCGGAGCCGCTCGTCGAACTCCGGGCCGGGGTTCTCGTCGAGGACGTAGAGGTAGCCGTCGTCGCGCACCTCGAAGACCTCGGGGGCGATGCCCATGCACACCGCGTTCGACGTGCACAGGTCGAAGTCGACCTTGACCCTCACGGGACCTCCTTTTCCACAATCGTACCGGGACGACGCGGGGCCGTCGGGGCCGTGCCTAGGCTCGACCCGGAAAGGACGGGCATGGACGAGCGCCTCATCGGATCGCTGCGGGTCTCGGTCGTGGGGATCGGCTGCAACAACTTCGGCCGGCGCCTCGACCAGGCGGCCACCGACGCGGTGGTGCACGCCGCCCTCGAGGCCGGCGTGACCCTCTTCGACACCGCCGACACCTACGGCGACACCCTCTCAGAGGTGATGCTCGGTCGGGCCCTCGCTGGCCGGCGCGACGAGGCCGTCGTCGCGACCAAGTTCGGCATGCCGATCGACGACGAGCGCTACGGCGCCGCGCCCGACTACGTCCGACGGGCCTGCGAGGACTCGCTCGCGCGCCTTCGCACCGACCGGATCGACCTCTACCAGCTCCACTTCCCCGACGAGACCGTCCCCATCGCCGACACCCTGGGGGCGCTCGCCGAGCTCGTCGCCGAGGGCAAGGTGCGCGAGGTGGGATGTTCGAACTTCAGCGCCGCCCAACTGCGCGAGGCCGCGGCGGCGGCCGGCTCGGGCCCGGCCTTCGCGTCGGTGCAGAACCAGTACTCGCTGCTCGAGCGCTCCCCCGAGCGCGACGGGGTCCTCGAGGCCTGCGACGAGCTCGGGGTCGCCTTCTTGCCCTTCTACCCTCTCGCGAACGGCCTCCTCTCCGGCAAGGTCCGCCCCGGCGCGCCCCTGCCCGAGGGGTCGCGCCTCGCCACCATGCCCGCCGAGCGCGCCGTCCACTGGCACAGCCCCGAGCTCATGGCCAGGGTCGGGGCGCTGCTCGAGCTCGCCGAGGGCGAGGGGGTGAGCCTGCTCAGCCTCGCGTTCTCCTGGCTCCTCGACCACCCCGAGGTCGCCTCGGTGATCGCCGGGGCCTCGAACCCCGAGCAGGTCCGGGCGAACGCCGCGGCCGCCACGGCCCTCACCTCGGCGCTGCGCGCCGCCCTCGACACCGTCACCGCCGGCCACTAGCCCGACGCCCCGACGTCGAGGGGACAGGACCGCTGAGCTCGACCCATCGGTAGCCAGGACCCACACTCTGATCTCGCTCACGCGCCCGACACCCCGGAGGTTCCCCGCACCCGCCCCCAACAACCAACGACGCACCCGGATCCCGCCGAGAGCCGACCGTTGACGCCGGCTTCCGCCGGTCCCCCGGCACGACGGAGCCACGGGCCACGACCCTCGATCGAGCGAGCCAAGGGTCGGATGAGCGGAGGGCCGCCATGGGCGACTCAGTCACCTCCGAACGCCCCGCCTCGACCGGCCAGGAGGTCGTCCAGGATCATCAGGGCCCTGGGCTTCAAGATCTCGGTCGGGTAGTAGTGGTCGAACACGTCGAGGGCCTCGTGACGCTCGGTTATCCCACACGCCGCGAGGAGGCGGGCGATGTCCTCGACATCACGGGGACGGGCCGCGAGCAGCTTCATGGCGAGCAGCAGCCGGCACGTCGCCACCTTGACGGTCACGCCGTCGCGGGCGACGTGGATCCCAGTCGGCGTCGCTGTCGTAGTGACTCGCGTACATCTTGACGGCGTCGTTCAGCCACGTGTCGGGCCAAGGTCGCGCCGCCGCCGCCGCACGAATGGCCCCGTCGATCGACGGCGACGGTGGGTCGAGGGCGTCGATGTCGCGTGAGAGCGCCTCACGCCCGGCCTGGATCATGACAGCCGCCCCGCCGACCACGTGGATGTGCGCCGAGGTGCCGCGCTCGACGAGCTCACGGACGAGGTCCGGGTCCCCCTCGCACGTCGTCCGGCGAGAGCAGGGGCTCAGACACTGGTGAGGTCCGCCTCGGCCAACCAGACCCCGTGGCGGGCGAGAGCCGGGGGGACCTCCGACTCGTCGATGTAGCCCGACGCCCGCCACGGCTCCTTCAAGAACCGATGGGGCTCGCCGACCCACTCCGGGAGTGGGAGCCGGTCCTTGGCAAGGTGGTGTTCGACGAGTCCCGCGATCGCCGCGTCGTAGCGCGGATCATCGCACGGTGCGGGCGCGGCGACGCACAGCGCCACCCGCAGGGGCAGAGTCGCCGCCGCCAGCTCGTCACTCAGCCCGATGAGGGCGCGGAAGGCGACGGCGCGGCTTGCGCGCGCGGAACGCAACTCGCGGTAGATCACGTCGGCCCACTGCGCGACCGGCGTGCTCGTGGTGGGAAGGGAGCAGAGCCGATGGCCGGCGGCTTCGAGCGGGCGCTCGAGTGACGCCGACCCCGGATCGTGCGCGGACCTCTCCACGTCGGCCACCGCCGATCCACTGACCCGCGCTCGGTCCGCCAGGGCGCGCTGACTAAGCCCGTTTCCGCGTCGGGCGACCCTGACGAGGTGCGATGCCACTGAGCTCGTCGGGACTCCCTTGCTCTTACATATAAACGCAGGAGTCTGCCCCCGACGTTGCTCATCCGATCCCCGGGGCCCCTCCGAGCCCTTCGAGGCGCTCGAGCCGCTGGGCGCTGCCGCGCCGCGAGCCATTCTCCCTCACGTCGGGGACTCGCTTCCCAACGTGTTGGACTCCGTGCCCAGTGAACGGCCGACACCGGTATCGCTAAGGGGACGTCGGCTCGGTCCTCGACCTTCGCCGACCATCGACTCGAGCCCGACCTCTCACGCCGGTCCCGAGGCCGGACGTCGCGGAGCCGCACCCCAGGTTTCGCGCGTCCGGGCCCTGAGCCGTCCGGGCCCGGGGGCCGAGCGTGTCTCACGCCAGCGAATTCGGGACTCGGGGACCGTGGCCCGACACTCATCGATGGCCGATGGGCGGTACGGGCGTCGACGTCGGCACCAGTGCGGTGAACACCTCATGCCGGAGTCGCTCGGAACGACTCAGAGCCAGCCGATCCGGCTGAGGGGCCAGTAGCGCACGAAGACCTTGCCGATGATGGCCGAGCGCGGCACGAACCCCCAGTAGCGGCTGTCGCACGAGTTCGGGTGGTTGTCGCCGAGCACGTAGTAGTCGCCCTTGGGCACCACCGTCGTGGGGATCGGCCGGCCGAGGGGCTCGTTGTGGGTCCACTCCTCCTTCAGGAGCTGGTCGTTGACGTAGATGCGGTTCCCGATCGAGGCGATGGTGTCCCCGGGCAGGGCGACGACGCGCTTCACGAGGTCGGGCACGGTGTCCCCGCAGACCGTGGCCACGGCCCCGGGCGAGGTGAAGACGATGACGTCGCCGATGTTGATC
>NCBE01000167.1 GCA_002255565.1 Actinobacteria bacterium 21-73-9 | reverse complement strand
CTGGCAGACGCTCATGGCCCACGACGGATGGGAGGCCCTGCGGCTCTTCGACGAGCAGCCGCCCGACCTCGTCCTGCTCGACATCGGTCTGCCCGGTCCTGACGGCTGGGAGCTGATCGGCCGGATCCGTTCGCGCAGCCAGGTACCCGTGCTCATGGTCACGGCCCTCGGCGCCGAGGCCGACAAGATCCGCGGGCTCGGCGCAGGCGCCGACGACTACATGAACAAGCCGGTCAGCTTCCCCGAGCTCACCATCCAGGCGATCGACGGGGTGCTGGTCGTGATCATCGTCCTCGACATCGCCTACACCGTGCTCGGCCAACTCCGCTCCTCGGTGATGCCGGTTCGGCCCTTCCTCTACATCGGCATCCTCGCCGGCGTGCGGGACATCCTCAGCGCCTCAGCCCACCTCAGCTTCGGAGGTCCACTCTCGAACCGCGACTACGACCACACCCTGGTCGCGCTCGGTGTGGGCATCGGGGTCGTCTTCGTCCTCGTCGCGAGCCTCCTAATCCTGGGGCGAAGCGGCCACCAGGACCCCTGAGTCACGCCCCACGCCTCCGGTGGAAGGCCGCCCACGCGCCGAGCGTGACGATGACGAGCGCCCCCACCGGCACGAAGGGCGCCGCGAGGGGCGCGTGCAGGGCGCAGAGCGCCCCCAGCCCGGCCCCGACGATCAGCATGAGCAGGATCAGGCCCGAGCGCACCTGGACGGGCTCGTCGCGCTTGGTGAAGCCGGCGACGAACTGGGTGAGGGTGCCCGTGAGGTAGGTCGTCGAGAGTCCGTGGATGCCAAAGCGCAGCACGGCGGCACTCTGGATCCCCAGGGCCATCGCGTTGAGTCCGAGCAGCAGGTAGGTGGCGTCGCTCGACGGCGCGCCACCCACGAGCTCCCACCACAGCGCGAAGGCCCCGAGCACCGCGAGCTCCAGCGCGAGCGCCCAGACGATCGTCCGGGGCCAGGGGTGGTCCTCGTCGGGCGGGGCGTGGCCGGCGACGCGCGCCCCGAGAAAACTCCCCAGGACGTAGGCGAGGAAGGCCACCCCGGTGTGCAGGGCGATCGATCCGCTGCGCTCGGCGGCGGACATCCCGAGGAACACCATGTTTCCGGTCATGACGCTCGTGAAGACCCCGCCCAGGCGGATCAGCCCGATGGCGTCGGTCGAGCCCGTGACGAGGGTGAGGACGATGACCAGCGCGTCGCGGCGACGGGCGTCGCTCCAGAAGCCGTCCACGGCGCGCCTCGCCGTCTCGGTGCGGACCACGGCTCTAGCGGCGGGCGCCCCCGCCGAGGAACGACTCGACGAAGACGGGGTTGTCGGCGAGCTCCTCGGGCCGACCCGAGAGGACGACCCGGCCGCCCCCGAGGACGAGCGTGTGGTCGGAGATGCGCAGGGCCGCCTTGGCGCGCTGCTCGACCAGAAGGACCGTCGAGCCGGCGTCGGCGAAGCCCCGGATGTACTCCTCGAGCAGTTGGGTCGCCACGAGCGGCGCCAGGTTGGCCGTGGGCTCGTCGAGCACCAGCACCGAGGGCGAGAGCATGAGGACCCGGCCCATGGCGAGCATCTTGCGCTCGCCGCCCGAGAGCTTGCCCGCCTTGCGGGTCATCATCTGCTTGAGCCGGGGGAAGAACTCCAAGACGGCCGCCATGCGCTCGTGCACCTGGTGACGCGGGAGGAGGTACCCGCCGATCTCGAGGTTCTCCTTGACCGTGAGGGGCGGGAAGACGTCGTCGATCTGGGGCACGTAGCCGACCCCCAGGGTCGCGACCCTCTCGGGAGGCCGGTTGGTGATGTCGGTGCCGCCCACGCTCACGCTCCCGCCGAGGACCGGCACGAC
Organism: Actinobacteria bacterium 21-73-9; assembly: GCA_002255565.1. Classification (GTDB taxonomy): domain Bacteria; phylum Actinomycetota; class Acidimicrobiia; order Acidimicrobiales; family RAAP-2; genus RAAP-2. The sequence goes on along the minus strand of NCBE01000167.1, from coordinate 397 downwards.
CCCCACGAGGGACTTGAGCAACGTGGACTTGCCCGAGCCGTTGGGCCCGACGATGGAGACGACCCGGCCCGGCGTGGCCTCGACGTCGATCTCGTGGACGATGGGCCGACCGTCGTAGCCGGCCGAGAGCCGGTGGGCCGTGAGGACCTGGCCCGCGGTGGAGAGCTCAGCCGACAAGGTACGCCTCCACCACTTCCTCCTTCGCGCGCAGCTCGGCCATCGTCCCCTCGGCGAGGACCTGGCCCTCGGCCAGCACGATCACGGGGTCGCAGAACGCGTCCATGATCGAGAGCTCGTGCTCGACCATGACGATCGTCATTCCGGCCTCGACGAGACGGGTCAGCTGGTCGCCGATCTTGTGGGCCAGGTTCGGGTGCACCCCGGCCATCGGCTCGTC
>NCBE01000087.1 GCA_002255565.1 Actinobacteria bacterium 21-73-9 | reverse complement strand
TGGTGGAGGGGTCCGTGCGGTCGCTCATCTGTGCAATGTAGCCAAGACCGGTACTCGGTGCGTGATTCGAGGCGGCGGCGGTGAACGGAGAGCGAGGGACGCGAGCTCCTCCGCGGGCCCGCCAGCGACTAGGACTGGTCGGGGGACACCGAGGTCGAAGGGAGGCGTCGTGGGCGAGGTGGAGTGGGTGATCGAGCAGCGCGGGCTGTGGTACGAGGAGATGGACGAGGGCGTCACCTACCGGCACCGACCGGGGCGCACGGCGACCGAGGCCGACAACGTGCTCTTCACCACCCTCACGATGAACCCCCAGCCGCTGCACCTCGACGCCGCCTGGTCGGCCACCCAGCCCTTCGGCGAGCGGCTCGTGAACTCGATGTGGACCCTCTCGACGCTGGTGGGCCTCTCGGTGGGCCAGCTGACCCTGGGCACGCTGGTCGCCAACCTCGGGCTGACCGACGTCGCCTTCCCCCACCCGGTGCGCGTGGGCGACACCCTCTACGGCGAGTCGACGATCCTCGCCAAGCGGCTCTCGCGCTCACGGCCCGGTGAGGGCGTGGTCGAGGTCGAGCACCGCGGGCTCAACCAGGACGGCGTCCTGGTCGCGACGTGTCGTCGCACCATGCTCGTGCGCCTGCGCCCCGAGGCCGGGCGGTGAGCTGGACCTCACCGGGCCCGGGCTGGCTCTTCTGTCCGGCCGACCGGCCTGAGCGCGTCGCGAAGGCGATCACGCTCGCCGACCTCGCGATCCTCGACCTCGAGGACGGGGTCGCGCCCGAGCGCCGCGCCGCCGCTCGCGAGGCGCTCGGCGCGATCGCGGCGCCGCCGGGGAGCTACGTCGTGCGGCTCAACCCGGTCGGGACGGCCGACCACGCGGCCGACCTCGAGGCGCTCGAGCGCCTCGAGGTGCCCGTGGTGATGCTCGCCAAGACCGAGTCGGCGGCCCAGGTGGCCTCGCTCGCGCCCCGACGCGTCGTCGCGCTGTGCGAGACGCCCCTCGGGCTGAGCCGGGTCGAGGAGATTGCGGCCGCGCCGAACGTGGTCGGCCTCATGTGGGGGGCCGAGGACCTGGCGGCCGGCCTCGGCGGGACCTCGAGCCGGCGGGCTGACGGTTCGCTCAGCGACGTGAGCCGCTACGCGCGGGCGCGGGCGCTGCTCGCGGCGCGCCTCGCCGGGGTGGTGGCCCTCGACACGGTGCACGTGGGGATCGACGACGAGTCGGGGCTGCGCGTCGAGGCGACCGAGGCGGCCGCGATGGGCTTCGACGCGACGCCGTGCGTGCACCCGCGCCAGGTCGGGGTCGTCCGCGACGCCTACCGGCCGACGCCCGGCCAGATCGACTTCGCCCGCCGGGTCCTCGACCTCTGGGCGGGGACCGAGGGGGTCATCCGCGTGGACGGTGTGATGGTCGACGGCCCGGTCGTCGCGCACGCCCGCCGCACGCTGCGCCGGGCCGGGGAGGCCGCCGACTAGGCCCGCGGCGCAGCGCCCTCGGCGAGGCCGGCGCTGGTGCCCGCGAGGACCTGCTGGTGGCCGAGGTCGAGCAGGCGGATCCAGCTCTGCTGGCCCATCGTGAGACAGATGAACCCGGCCAGCTCGACCAGCTCCTCGTCGGAGAAGTGACGGCGCAGCCGCTCCCAGAAGGCGTCGTCGGGGTTGAGCCGCCAGGTGATGGCCTCGGCGTAGGAGAGGGCGGCGCGCTGGCGCTCGTCGTAGTCGGCGCTCGTCTCGAAGTTCACCAGGTCGTCGACGAGGTGCTCGTCGAGCCCGCCGGCGCGGGCCTGCTCGGAGCGCTGGTTGCCGCAGTAGGCGCAGTTGACCGAGCGCGACACGTAGAGCCGGCAGAGCTCCTTCAGCTCGTGCTCGACCACGCCCTGGCGAAAGAGCGCCTCCCAGGCGTGGGCGAAGGACCAGAACGCCGCGGGGGAGTGGGCGCGCACCGCCGAGCTCTCCGGTCGCGGCGTGCCCTCGGCGGCGCAGCGGCGCAGCTCGGCCATGACCTCCTCGGGCAGGGACGCGAGGTCGGGGTAGGGGATGCGCGGTCCGTCGGCCATGGCGCCGAGGATAGGTCGCCGGCGCCGGCGCGCCACGGCTCGTCGCGCACCGCGCGAGCCGGGCCCGATCGGGCGTCGCGGGGCCCGACCACGAGCCCCGGACCGGTCTCCGCCACCGCCGGCCCCGGTCCGTCACGGTGCCCTTCACCAGGGACTCTCGTGGGGCTGAGCCGCGACCCACCGACACTCACAGGGAACTCACAGTTGACCCCCTCGGCGCGGGTGGTCAAGACTGCCCCCAGCGGACGCGCCCCTCGAGGCGGGCGAGTCGTCAGAGCGAGGGCCCCGCGGACACGAACGTACGGGGCGGTGCCGTGGGGTGGCGAGCGCCGAGCGCCGGTGCGAGGTCACCGGCGGCCGGTGGGGACGAGGGCGTGGGGTGACATCGGTTCCCCCGATTCCGGAGTGGGGAGGTGACACATGAGGATCGGACTCATCGGCTTTGGCAAGACCGGCACGGCGGTGGCGTCGGTCGTCCTCACCCACCCGGGGCTCAGCCTCGAGTGGGTGGTGCGCCGCAGTGACAAGCTCGAGCTGCGCTCGGTCGCGGAGTTCCTGGGCGTCGACGCCTCGGCGGACGCGCGGGTCTTCCCCCGGGACGCGTTCCCGGTCGACGAGCTCCTCGACGCGATGCCCGTCGACGTCATCGTCGACTTCTCGTCCGAGGACGGGATCGACTACTACGGCGAGGCCGCGGCGCGGCGCGGCATCGCGATCGTGACGGCAATCTCGCACTACCCCGCCGGCAAGGTCGAGTTCTTGGGCCAGTTGGGCGAGGAGACGGCCGTCCTGTGGTCGCCGAACATCACCGTCGGGATCAACTTCCTCATCCTCGCCGCTCAGACCCTCCGGCGGATCGCGCCGAACGTCGACGTGGAGATCGTCGAGGAGCACTTCAAGTCCAAAGAGGGCGTCTCGGGCACGGCCCGCGTGATCGCCGAGGGCCTCGAGGTGGATCCCCGCACGGTCAAGTCCATCCGCGCCGGGGGCATCGTCGGGGTCCACGAGGTCCTCTTCGGCTTCCCCCAGCAGACCGTGCGGATCCGTCACGAGTCGCTCTCGCGCGAGGCGTTCGGCAACGGCGCGATCTTCGCCGCGGAGAGGCTGGTGGGTCTGCCCCCCGGCCTCTACAAGATGGACGACCTACTGCTGCCCTTCTTCAGTGACGGCTCATCCCCGACGGCGTCCGCGCGCGGCGCGTGCGGGGCCTGCCCGGCCCCGGGCGACCTCGCGACGGTGCCCCGCTGAGACGCGGGCTCGCGGACCCGGTGTCGCCGCCGACCCAGCGCGCCGGCCCCCGAAGGCGTAAGAAGGGGGGCCCACCGGACAGGTGAGGGTGTCCGTCGCAGGAGGAGCCATGTCCCATCCCCGAGTCACGCGTCGCGCGGCCGTACGGGTCGCCCTGGCCGCGCTCGGCGTCCTCGCGGGCGCCCTGGGCCTCGCGGTGCCGATCGCGACCCCGGCCGTCGCCGCGGCCCCGGCCGCCTACCACTGCGCGAGCCTCCCGACGACGGCGCCCCGGGCCGGGACGACCGTGACGGTGTCGACCTCGCTCGGGCGGGCCCGCGTCACCTACCGTGCGACGACCACGACCGCGACCACCGTGCCCACCCCAGGGGTGGGCCTGCCCTTCCCCGGGGTCCTGCGGGTGAGCGACGGGGCGACCTCGTCCACCCTGGCACCGCCTGAGGGCTTCTCGGGCTCGGCGGTCGTCCAGCTCTGCGCCCTCACCGACGGGTCGCGTCCGGCCGTCCTCCTCGGCGCCTACTCGGGCGGGGCCCACTGCTGCTTCGAGAGCGCGCTCTACGCGCCCACGCGCGCGGGCTACGCCCTCGCGCTCGACGCGAACATCCGGTCGGTGAGCCCGGCCATCCGCTACGACCCGAACGGGGGGCTCGCCCCCGCCCTCACGGAGGGCCACCTCGTGATGAAGAGCGGGGACGGGCGGTTCCCCTACCGGTTCGGCTGCTACGCCTGCACCCCGTCGCCGCTCGCCCTCTACCAGCTGCGCGGCGCGCGCCTGGTCGACGTGACCTCGCGCTACCCGGGCCCGGCGCGCGCGTGGCTCGCCTCGCTGCGGACGGCCCTGCGCCAGGCCGAGGCGCCCGGGAACCGGGGATCGCTCTTCGGGGTGCTCGCCGCGTTCGTCGCCCAGTCCTGCACGCTCGGGTCGGGCGCGCGCGCCTGGGCCGAGGTCACGACCCTCGAACACCGGGGGCTCCTCGCCGACGCCGCCTACCACCAGGCTGTATTCGTCACCAAGGGCGCCTACGTGCCGGCGCTTCGCCGCTTCCTCCTCGGCGCCGGCTACTGCCACGGGGTGATCTAGCCGCTCACAGCGCGACGGCCCACTCGGCGCGACCCCATCGCCCGTGGCCCGGGTCCGCCGAGCGTCTCGACGGCGGGGAGCCCGCACCGACCAGGGGGTGACGACGCGGGCCTCCGGGGCGGAGCGGTATAGCGACCCGCGGCACGGGGCTAATCCTTTCGTGCAGAGCCGCGGACCCGTGACGCCCGGGGCCGGCGTCGAGGTGACCGGTGACCACTACGGGGCGTCCGGCGGGCCGGGCCTCGCGCGCGCGGCCAGCTGCGCTTCGTGCGCACCGTGGCGCTGTCGGTGGGCATCCAGGGGCCGGGGGCCGGGGTGATCGTCGGCCCGGCGATCCTCGCGGGGCTGTCGGTGGGTCGGGGGCGCTCGCGTACCAGCCGGGCCCGGTCGCCATGTCCCTCGTGGCACACGCGTTCGTCGGGTTCGCTCGCCGCGTCAACTCATCGGGGTCGTCTCGCGCGTTCAACTCGGCCGCGCTGGGCCCGACCCACGGCTCCTTCTGGAGGCGGTTACCGCTGTGCACCCACCTCGCTTTCGTCATCGCGCCACCATCGCCCGGCGGCCGCTAGGCCGCGCGCCACCCCGACGGGCAGCGGGGCGGCCGACCGCTCACGCGGCGCCGGTGCGCACCCCTCACACAGACCAGGGTGTGCAACGGGCGTGAGGCGCCCGCGGGGGCCGCACGCTGGCCCGTGACGATGGGCACGTAGCCGTAGGCGAGTCCCTTGGGTGGGGTGACGAGGAGGCCGTGGTCGAAGGCGGCGAGGGAGCCTGAGGTCGGCGGGGCCATCAGGGCCGAGGCGTCCCACTGGCGCTGCAGGGTGACGACGATCGCCTGCATCGCGGCCTTCTGCGCGCTCGTCCAGTCGAACTGCTGGAGTGCGGGCTGGTCGACGAACTTGTACCAGCGATACGTCACCTCACTGCCGTCGCTCAGGCGTGCCGTGAGGGTCGGCGACGCCGCGGGGCTCGCGTCCCACCAGCGCGGCGACCGATAGACGAAGGCGCTCGAGCTCGCCGCCGGGAACGCGGCCGCACTCAGGCTCGCGGGCGCGGGGCTCGAGAGCGTGCTCGTGAGGGTCGATCCCTGGCGCTCGAAGAGCTGGGGCAGGCTCACGGTCGACGACGCCCGGGCCGTCCCCCAGTCGAGGGCGAGGCCGTTACCGCTCGGCGTCGCGCTGAGCGTGAGGTCCCGGTTGAGCTCGGGCACCGCAGCGCCGTCTTGGTAGATCGGCGCGTCGGAGGGACTGAGCGCGAGGGGGGTCACCGTGGCCGGGTCGAGGGCCGTGGGCAGGGGCCCGCCGCTCGCCAGCGCGCTCGACAGCGGCGACGCCAGCGCCCCCGGCCCGTAGGTCGAGAAGTCCTGGGCGATCACCGTCTGGCCGCTCGCGTCGACGGGGAACTGCAGCGCCGGGATCTTCGAGAAGACCGACCCCGAGGCGTCGGTCGTCTCGAAGTAGGGGATGGAGTTCCACTCCTGGGCGAGCGAGTAGGCCATGCCCGGGCGCGTGTCCAGCGTGAGGCCGTGCTGGTAGGGATTGGCCTGTGACGCCTCCGACCAGAACTGCGGGACCACGTAGCCCAGGGGACCGTGGAAGTTGGCGGCGTTGAGAAAGATCGTCCAGTCGTTGTCGCCGGTGGCGACGGCGTTCGGCGGGCCCGTGACGGGGAAGTTGAGCGCCGCCCAGTTGGTGCCGATGTCGCCGGGCGTGCTCGCCGGGTCGAGCGTCATGCCGTCGGGCGGCATGAGGATCCGGTTGCTCAGCTGCGCGAAGCCCGTCTGGTCCCGGGCGAGGGGGCTCGCGGCGAAGGTGCCCCAGCCGGGCGTGCCCACCTGGCTGTCGTAGCAGTTGCTGGTGACGTTCACGATGTACTTGGGCGTCGCGGTCTTGAACCGCTCGTTGGCCCACCACCCCAGCCCGCCCTCGATCGTCTGGAAGAGCTGGAGGCCGAAGCGTCCGCTGGAGGGGTCCTGCACGGTCTGGGTGATCCCCTGGTTGGTGCTGGTGTCGCACAGGTGTTCGATCGTGGACATCGGCGTGCTCGGGTCGCTCGGGGTGATCCACGTGCCGCTCAGGCCGAGCTGGAACCCCGCGATGGGCGTCGGGGTGATCGGCCAGGCCAGCGAGTACCAGGAGAACCCCGCACCGGTGCCCGGCGGCAGCGTTCCCGCGTCCCAGCCGGCGAGGTAGTACGAACCGTCCGAGGAGCGCGAGGAGCTGATCGCCCCGAGCGGGTGGTAGGAGGGCGCGAGGTGCGCCTCACGACGCGAGCGCGGGGCTCTCGTGGTTGGGCCGCTCGCGACGCCGGCGCGACCAACCGGCGCCCCGACGTGGCGATTCAGCGCACCGGCCTGGGCGAACGCCTGGATCGCCACCGTCGCGACCAGCACCCCGAAGGTTCCCCCGAGTCTCAGCGAGCGCACGGGTGAACTCTACGGGCCGCGCCCTGCGCCGGTGGTGGAGGCCCGCGCGATCGAGTGCCACTTCCGGCCAGCCCCGGTCGCCTTCGCCCGAGTCCGGTGAGACCGACCCCGTGACGCACTCTCGGCCAGCGCTGCGCGGGTGCTGAGACGTCCACCCGTGCGATTCGGGGCGTCGCCGATCGCGCCGTGGCGTCCCCTATCGCGGTGGGGGTCGTCGCCCTCGGCTCGCCCACAGGCGCGACGACGCACCCCTCGTCGGTGCCGTGGGCGTCGGTGCGCGTCGGCCGATCCCTCCTCGTCCCGCCCGTGGGGTTCGACAGCCCGATCGCCGGCGAGCTCTGGAAGCACGCGGCGGCGTGGCACTCCCCGAGGGGCGTGGAGCTCTCCCTCGACGAGAGTGCGCCCACCCTCGTTCCCACCACGTGCTCCTGCGGCCCACCCCAGTAGGCCGACCGTCCCGGTCGTGGCCACGAGGGTCCGGGTCCGCGGCCCTGCGATGCGGGTGAACGACGGAACCCTGGCCCACGCTGCGCTGGAGGAGGGACCTCGAGGACGATGTGAAGCCGTCTTAGAGCACGACAGCGCGTAGGTCTACGTCGTCGCTTTGGGAAAGTAGTTCCAAAGCGACTAATTCATCAGTCTCCTAGGCGCCGGTCACCTCGTCACCCACGTCGAGCTCGCCGAGCATCGCCCGCAGCTGGCGACCCATCTCGCGGGGGTTGCCCGAGACGACACCGATGACCTCGCCTTCTGCGCTGGTGTCGTCACCGGGCTCGAAGCGCTCCACGCGCATACCCCGGCCGACCTTGGTGACCTGGACCACCCACGGCAGCCCGATCTGGCCCGAGTCGCGCGTCGCCATGATCTGGCCGTGACGGCCCAGGCCGAAGCTCCACCGTGGCGTGCGGGCCGCGTCCATGACGCGCTCCAACTCGCTGTTGCTCGAGAAGCCTGACCCCTTGACCACGGCGCCACCCTACGGCGCGCCTGTCACTCCGGCCGCGATGCACCCTCGAGTTCGTCCTTCAGCCGATCGAGTGTGGTGCGAATCGACTCCTTCGTGAACTCGGCACGGTCGAAGCTCGCATCGGCCGCTCGGCGCAGGAGCGAGTTTCGATGGTCGGCCCAGCGCTCCTCGACACGGCATCCCGTCGACGTGGGAGTGATCTCGAACTCCCAGCGCGAGATCCGCATCGCCTTGGACTTGACCTCGAAGGCGAAGTAGCGCGGGGGGTTGTACTCGGTCACCGTCGCGATAGTCGACCACGAGGACGCGCCGTGGGTGTTGGTGCCACGGAACTTCGCTCCGAGGGCCGGACCGCCGTTGAGCCATTCGCCACCGGTGTTCTCCGGGGAGCGACGTCCCATCGACGCCAGATCGGCGATCGCCGTGAAGGCCCGTTCGGGGGCGACCGCAATCTCAACAGAGTCACTGTGATCCACCGCGGCACGTTACATCTCACGATGGCTCGGCGTTGGGTGGATGGTCCCCGAGTGCTGGTCCACTCACGATGCGAGTCCGAGAGCCCAGAATGGGTGAGGAGGACCGCATGGAGAAGAGGCATCACGCCTCGGAACGGTTCATCCGGAAACTTGAAGATGGTGAGCGAAGACTCACCGGGGGCTTGACCGTCGAGGAGGCCTGCACGCACCTTGAGATCACGCCCTCGACCTGGTTCGGCTGGCACAATGATTTCGGCGGCCCAAGGGCCGAGGAGGCCAAGCGCCTGAAGGAGCTCGAGAAGGAGAACGGGCGACTCAAGCGCATCATCGTCGATCGGGCCCCCGCCGTCAACCGGTTCAAGAAGGTCGCCGGGGAGACTCCTGACCCCGAACCGCCGACGGGCCGCGGTTGAGCGGCTCGAGGGGCGGTTCGGGGTGAGAGAGGCGTGCGTGCCGCGTGCTCGGTCGGGCGAGATCCACCCAGCGGCTCGCGCCGACACCGCCATCAGACGACGAGCCGCGG
>NCBE01000001.1 GCA_002255565.1 Actinobacteria bacterium 21-73-9 | reverse complement strand
GAGATCGCGCGCGAGGCCGTGGCCGCGCGCGTGCGCGCGCTCGTCGACCTCGAGGGCGAGGTCGCACCCTGATGTTCGGGATTGGGCGGGCCCTCCAGCCAGCCACACGCTCGTGGCGCCCGTGGCAGCGCCACGCCCTGGCCGTCGCGCTGGTCGCGGCGGGGGTGGCCCTGGTGTGGGTGGGCGTGGGGCGCGGCGCCGTTGTCCTCGTCACCGGGGCGCTCGTGCTGCGTGGCGGCGTGGCGCGACGGCGCCCGACGCGAGAGCACCGAGACGATCCGCCCGTTGCGCCGGGCTCTTAGGGCCTTTTTAGGGCGACCGAAGGGCACCCTCACCTTGGCCCCCTAGCGTCGGGGTGTCATCGAGCTGGAGGGAGTGAGATGGACATCGACAGCACCCCTGAGAACGGCCCCGAGAGCGCCCCGAGCGACGCGGCGCCCGAGTCGATCCCCGAGCCCGTCGTCGCCCCGGCCGGCGAGGGAGCCGACGCCCCGACGCCCGACGCCGCCGCGCCGTGGGGCCCCGGGCCGGTGAGCGTGCCCGCCCGGCCCCGCGGTGACTCGTGGCTGGTGCGCGCGGCGGCCGCGGCCGTCCTGGTGCTCTCGATCGGGGGCGTGGGCTTCGTCCTCGGCCACTGGGTCGACCGGCCCTCGGCCCCGGCCTACGCCTTCCCCTACGAGCCGTCGGGCTCGGGCGGGTCGATCACGGTCCCGGGCTTTGGCAACGTGCCCTTCCCGGGCTTCGGCTACGGCACCGGCGCGCCCGGCTCCACCGCGACCCAGTCCAACTCCCGGGCCGCCAAGGTCGCGGCCCGGGTGAGCCCCGGGCTCGTCGACGTCGTGTCCACCTACGACTACGCCGGCGCCACCGGTGAGGGCACCGGCATGGTGATCTCCAAGGGCGGCCTCGTGCTGACCAACAACCACGTCGTCGAGGGCGCCTCGTCGATCAGCGTGCGTAGCGTCGCGACGGGCCAGACCTACCCCGCGACGGTGGTCGGCTACGACGTCTCGGCCGACGTGGCCCTCCTGCAGATCCAGGGCGCCTCGAACCTGCCGACCGTGCGGATCGCCGCGTCGGGCCCGTCGGTCGGCGACGCCATCGTCGGGATCGGCAACGCCGGGGGCCTCAACGGCACCCCCCGCTACGCCGCCGGCAAGGTCGTCTCGCTCAACCAGACGATCACCGCGAGCGACGAGAACAACCCGAGCGGCTCCGAGACCCTGTCGGGCCTCATCGAGATCAACGCCGACATCCTGCCCGGCGACTCCGGCGGCCCCCTGGTGAACGCCAAGGGCCGGGTCGTGGGCATGGACACGGCCGGCTCGTCGACCAACGGGGGCTTCGGCTTCGCCCCCTCGGGCGCCGCCAACCAGGGCTACGCCATCCCCATCGACACCGCGATGAGGATCGTCACGGCGATCAAGGACGGGCGGGCCTCGGCGAGCGTGCACGTGGGCGACACGCCCTTCCTCGGCATCCTCGTCGACGGCGCCCGCCCGGGCAACGCCACGAGCGGGGTCACCATCGCCCAGGTCCTGCCCAACGGGCCGGCGGCCCAGTCGGGCCTCGTGGCCGGAGACACGATTACCGCGATCGACTCGACGCCGGTCACCGACGGCGCCACGCTCCAGGCCGCCATCTTGACCTTCCACGTGGGCCAGAGCGTGACGGTCTCCTACACAACCCCCGGCGGAACGACCTCCACCGCGACGCTCACGCTGGGCTCGGGCCCGGCCCAGTAGCCCTAGGGACCCTCGACCACGTAGGCCCGCGCCGTGGCCGCGCCCTCGCGCAGGGCGCGCGCCGCGGTGTAGGCCTCGCCCTCGTACCACGCCACGGCCGCCTCGAGCGAGTCGAACTCGATCACGACCGACCGGCTCGGGGCCGCGGCGCCCTCGAGCGACGCGGTGCGCCCCCCGCGCGCGAGGTAGCGCCCGCCGGCCGCCGCGACGGCCGGGCCCGAGAGGGCCTTGTAGCGCTCGTAGCGCTCGGGGTCGGACACCTCGATCTCGAAGACCACGTACGCGCTCATCGTCCCTCCTCTCACCCGAGCAGCCGCTCGAAGCGCAGCGACCTCGTCCCAATCACGCTGATCGAGTTGCCCGCTCCGTTGAGGACCCACACCCACGGGCCGGTCACGCACACCGCGAGGGGGTCGTCGAGATGGTAGGCCGCTCCGCGCACCACGCGCACGAGCGCCCCGGTGCGCGCGTCGAGGATCGTGAGGGCGTTGCCCGCGGCGTCGGTGACGTAGACCCGGCCCCCCGCCGCGGCGACCCCCCACGGGGAGTCCAGGCGGTCGCGCCGGGCGGCCACGACGGCCACCCGGCGCAGGGTGCGCGCGTCGAACACGCTGAGCGACTTCGAGCCGGCGTTGGTGACGTACACCCGTCGGCCGGCGGCCGCGAGGCCGACCGGCGCCGAGAGGCGCGCCGCGCGCGGGCCCACCACGCGCACGAGCGCCCCGGTGCGCGCGTCGAGGATCGTGAGCGAGGCCGTCCCCTCGTCCAGCACCCACAGCCGCCCCCCCACGACCACGAGGGCTCGCGGGCTCGAGAGCGCGTTCGACCGGCTCGGGCGCACCACGTGCTCGACCCGGCCGGTCGTGGCGTCGAGCGCGACGAGGGTCCCCGCGGCGTCGGCCGCCCAGACGACGCCGCGGGCGGCGGCGAGCGCGACCGGGGTTGCGAGCTCGTGGCGCACGACGTGGATCGTGCGCCGGTGGCGACCCGTCCCCGCGTCGAACACGCTCAGCGCCGAGGTGGTCCGATCGGCGACCCACAGCCCGGAGCCGCTCACCGCCAGCGCCGTGGGGTCGGCCAGGCCGTTCCCCGGGCGCGCCGCGACCGAGCCCACCGGCGCGACGCGCGCGACGCTGAAGGCGCTGAGCGAGGAGTTCCCGGCGCTCGCCACCCACACGACCGAGGCCGTGGCCGTCAAGGCCACCGGGCCGTCGAGGCCGGTCGAGGCCCCGGCCGGCGCGACCCCCGTGAGGACGCCGAGCGCGACGGCGGCGGCGGCGGCCCGGACGCGCCGACCGCGGCCGCCCACTAGAACTGGACCAGCATCGTGATCAGGGCCAGGGCGATGAGGGCGAGGGCCGTGTCCACCGAGAGGCGCAGCCGGCGGCCCTCGCCGGCCGGGGCGCGCCCCTCGCGGGCGGCCTCGCGGGCGACCTCCGCCTCGAGCGGCAGCGTGCGCGCCTCGAGGTGCCCGGCGGCCAGCACGTACAGCACGATCCCCACGATGACCCAGGCGTGGTCGAGCGACACCGACGCGTCGCCGGTGAGGGCCATGATGAGCCCGGTCACCGGCAGCAGGTGGACGAGCCGCGCGGCCCAGTTGCGCCCCTTGGGCAGGCGGCGGGCCTGGGTCGGCGCGTCAGCGCCCCGGGCGACCGCGTCGGCGGCGGTGCGCATGGCGACGAGCACGATCACCACGGCGACCGCGGTCATCACGTGGACGAGGAAGACGAGGTCGTAGCCGACCGAGGTCGCGATCATGGTTCCGACAGTAACGTCTCGGCCGCGCCGTAGGGGTCGGCGCGACCCTCGAGCAGCATCTCGACGGCGGCCTCCAGGGCCGCGCCGCCGGCGCGCTGGGCGGCGCGCTCGCGCAGCGCCGCGGCGACGACCGCCTCGAGCTGGGCGCGCGCGTGGGCCCGTCGGCGCCCGGCCAGTCCGTCGCCGTCGAGGTGGGCCCGGTGCGCGTCGAGGGCCTCGAGCAGGCCCCCGATCCCCTCGCCCGTGGTGGCGACGGTCTCGACGATCGGGGGCCGCCAGTCGCGCGCCCCGCCGAGGTCGAGCATCTGCTCGAGGTCGGTCGGCGGCCGAGGCGATGTCGACCTCCATCTGGCCCACCCCGACCGTCTCGACCAGGACCAGGCGCGACCCCGTCGCCCCGAGGACCCGCACCGCGTCGGGGACGGCGAGCGAGAGGCCCCCCAGGTGGCCACGGGTGGCCATGGAGCGGATGAAGACCCGGTCGTCGGTGGCGTGGGCCTGCATGCGGATCCGGTCGCCCAGGATCGCCCCCCCGGTGAAGGGCGAGGTCGGGTCGACGCACAAGACGCCCAGGCGGCCCTCCCCCTCGGGCCGCGACGCGAGGACGGCCGCGATGTACTGGTCGGTGAGCGTCGACTTGCCCGCGCCGGGCGGGCCGGTCAGCCCGACGACGTAGGGGACGGGGGCCCGATACGCGAGGGCCGCCGTCGCGCGCAGCGCCTCCCCTCCCCCCTCGACGTAGGAGAGCAGTCGGGCGAGCGCCGCGCGCGAGCCCGCGCGGGCCTCGTCGAGGAGCTCGGCCGGCGCCCTCACGCGCGGCGCTCGACGGCCGCGCCCAGCGAGCGCAGCCGCCCGACGAAGTCGTCGTAGCCGCGCTCCACGTGCTCGAGGCCGCCCACCACCGTCTCGCCCTCGGCCACGAGGCCCGCGAGGGCGAGCGCGGCCGCGGCCCGGATGTCGGTCGCGCGCACCTGGGTGCCGGTGAGGGCCTCGACCCCGCGCACCACGGCGTGGTGGCCCTCGGTCGTGATGTGGGCCCCCAGGCGGATCAGCTCGTCGACGTAGCGGAACCGCCCGACGAAGAGGTTCTCGGTGACGACCGACACCCCCTCGGCGACGGCCAGGATCGTGGTGAGCAGCGGCTTGTAGTCGGTGGCCACCCCCGGGTAGGGCAGGGTGGCGACGTCGGCCCCGCGGAGCCGCCCGGTCGCGGTCGCCGCGACGCCGGGCCCCTCGCGGTCGACCATCACCCCCATGGCCTCGAGCTTGCGCAGGAGCATGACCATGTGGTCGGCCCGGGCGTCGAGCACCCGGACGCTGCCGCCGGTGATGGCCGCGGCGGCCAGGTAGGTGGCCGACACGACCCGGTCGGTGACGACCTCGTGGGTGGCCGGGGCGAGCCGCCGCACCCCCTCCACGGTGAGCCGGGACGTCCCGAGCCCCTCGATGCGCGCGCCCATCGCGAGCAGCTGGCGACCGAGGTCCTCGACCTCGGGCTCGCGCGCCGCGTTGTCGATGACCGTGCGGCCCTGGGCGAGGACCGCGGCCATGAGCAGGTTGTCGGTCGCGGTGTGACTGGGGTACTCGAGCACCACGCGCGTCGCGCGCAGTCGCGGCTCGCTCGAGACGGCGTGGATCGAGGTGCGCTCGTTGGAGAACCGGGCCCCCATCGAGCTCAGCCCCTCGGTGTGGAAGTTGATCGGCCGCTGGCCGAAGTCGTCGCCGCCGGGCAGGGCCATGTGCGCCTCGCCGCAGCGCGCGAGCAGCGGGCCGAGCACGACGATCGAGGCCCGCATCGCCTCGAAGAGGTGCGCGGGCGCGTAGGGGGCGAGCTCGCCCGCCTCGGGGACCCGCACCGTCAGCTCGTGGGGGGCGGGCCAGGCGACCTCGCAGCCGAGGGCCACGAGCAGCTCGCCCATCACGGTGACGTCGGAGATGTCGGGCACGTTGGTCAGCCGGTGCTCGCCCGTGGCGAGCAGGCAGGCGGCCATCTGCTTGAGCACGGCGTTCTTCGCCCCGAGGGCGCTCACCTCGCCCGAGAGCGCGCCGGAGGGCTTCAAGACGAGCGAGGCCACGGGACCAGTATGGCCCCTGGAGCGCCCCCCGCCCCCATTTGGGGTGGTCAGGGGGGCGGGGTTACGCTAGCCCCATGCGTCAGCCGACCCAGCCCGACCGCAACATCGCCCTCGAACTGATCCGGGTCACCGAGGCCGCGGCGATCGCCGCGGCGCGCTGGGCCGGCCGCGGCGACAAGATGGCGGCCGACCGGGCCGCGGTCGACGCGATGCGCTTCGTCCTCGGGGCCGTCGCGATGGACGGGATCGTCGTCATCGGCGAGGGCGAGAAGGACCACGCGCCCATGCTCTACAACGGCGAGCGCGTCGGCGACGGCCGCCCGCCCGAGGTCGACGTGGCCGTCGACCCGATCGACGGCACCACCCTGACGGCCCAGGGCCGCAACGGGGCGCTGGCGGTGATCGCGCTCTCCGAGCGGGGCACGATGTTCGACCCGGGCCCGTGCTTCTACATGAAGAAGGTCGCCGTGGGCCCCCGGGGCCGGGGGGCCGTCGACGTCAACGCCTCGGCGACCGACAACCTCAAGGAGCTCTCGAAGCGGCTGAACAAGCCCGTCCAGGAGCTCGGGGTCGTCGTCCTCGACCGGCCGCGTCACGCCGACCTCGTCGCCGAGGTGCGCGAGGCCGGGGCGCGGGTGCTCTCGATCACCGACGGCGACGTCGCCGGCGCCATCGCGACCGGCTGGCCCAACTCGGGCGCCGACATCCTGCTCGGGATCGGGGGCACGCCCGAGGGCGTCATCGCCGCGGCCGCCCTCCACGGGCTCGGCGGTGAGATCCAGGGCGTGCTGCACGCCCACAACGACGAGGTCCGCACCCAGGCCGAGGCCCAGGGCTACGACTTCGACCGCGTGCTCACCACCCACGACCTCGTGGCGAGTGAGAACTGCTTCTTCGCCTGCACCGCCATCACCGACGGGGACTTCTTGCGCGGCGTGCGCTTCTACGACTTCGGCGCGACGACCCAGTCGCTCGTGGTGCGCTCGCGCACCGGCACGGTGCGCACGATCGAGACCTTCCACCGCCACGACAAGCTCCAGGAGTTCAACGCCGCGGGGTTCTAGTGGCGCGGCGCCCCGGGCTCCGTTAACCTCCGCTCACGGGACGAGCTCCCGGGGCATCGACGAAAGGGGGTCTCGATGAACGTCTCAGCAATCCTCGACGCCAAGGGTCGCGAGGTGGCCACCGTCGGGCGCGACGCCTCGATCGCCGAGGCGCTCGCGATCCTCGCCGAGCGGCGCATCGGCGCGCTCGTGGTGACCGGCGAGCACCCGCCCTTCGCGGGCATCTTCTCCGAGCGCGACGCGGTGCGGGCCCTCGCCGCCGGCGGTCCCGACGCCCTGGAGGAGCCGGTCTCTTCGCACATGTCGAGCGAGGTGAGCGTCTGTGGCGAGTCGACCGACCTCCTGGTGGTGCTCGCCACCATGACCGAACGGCGCTTCCGCCACGTCCCGGTGGTCGAGGGGGGCCAGCTCGTGGGCCTCGTCTCGATCGGCGACGTCGTCAAGGCCCGCCTCGACCAGCTCGAGACCGAGAAGCGCGACCTCTTGGAGTACGTCTCGGCGCGCTGATCAGCGCGCGGCGGCCGCGCGCAGGCGCAGCTCGGCGCGCGCCACGGCCTCGAGGGCGCCGACGTAGGCCGCCGGGTCGTCCGAGGACGAGGCCGCCGCGAGTGCGCCCTGGGCCCGCTCGAGGGCGGACTGGGCGCGCGCGACGTCGATCTCGTCGACGCGCTCGGCGACGCTCGCGAGCAGGGTCGCGCGCGTCTCGCCCTCGGCCTCGCCCGGGCCGACCTCGAAGAAGCCGGCGTGCACGCAGAAGCGGACCTCGCCCTCCTCGGTGCCCTCCACGCGCACGATGGTCGACACCACGTCGCCCACCGTCGGCGCGTAGCCGGCCATGACCGTGAAGTCGCCCTCGGAGGAGCGGGTGACGAGCGCGCGGGCCGCCCCGCGCCACAAGACGGCCTCGGGGGCGAGCACCTCGACGCTGAGCGTGGCCATCAGCTCTGGGCCAGCTCCGCCGCGCGGCGCTCGACGTCGGCGGCCCCGCCGACGTTCAAGAACGCCTGCTCCGGGAAGTGGTCGAGGTCGCCCCTGACGAGCAGCTCGAAGGACTCGATGGTCTCGGCGACCGGCACGTTGATCCCGTCGATCCCGGTGAACACCTTGGAGACGAACATCGGCTGGGAGAGGAACCGCTGGATCTTGCGCGCGCGGGTCACCGTGACGCGGTCCTCCTCGGAGAGCTCGTCGAGGCCCAGGATCGCGATGATGTCCTGGAGCTCCTTGTTGCGCTGGAGGATCTGCTGGACGCGCCGGGCGACCTGGTAGTGACGCTCGCCGACGATCTCGGGCGCCAGGATGTTCGAGGTCGAGGCCAGCGGGTCGACGGCCGGGTAGATGCCCAGGGCCGCGATCTGGCGGCTCAGCTCGGTCGTCGCGTCGAGGTGGGTGAAGGTCGTGAACGGCGCCGGGTCGGTGTAGTCGTCGGCCGGGACGTAGACCGCCTGGAGTGAGGTGATCGAGTGGCCGCGGGTCGAGGTGATGCGCTCTTGGAGCTCGCCCATCTCGTCGGCCAGGGTCGGCTGGTAGCCCACGGCCGAGGGCATGCGCCCGAGCAGCGTGGAGACCTCCGAGCCCGCCTGGACGAAGCGGAAGATGTTGTCGATGAAGAGCAGCACGTCCTGGTTCTTCACGTCACGGAAGTACTCGGCCATCGTGAGGGCGGCCAGCGCGACGCGCATGCGGACCCCCGGTGGCTCGTCCATCTGGCCGTAGACGAGCGCGGTCTTCTCGATGACCCCGGACTCGCGCATCTCGAGCAGGAGGTCGGTGCCCTCGCGGGTGCGCTCGCCCACCCCGGCGAAGACCGAGACGCCGCTGTGCTGCTCGGCCACCCGGCGGATCATCTCCATGATGAGGACGGTCTTGCCCACGCCGGCCCCGCCGAACAGCCCGATCTTGCCGCCCTGGACGTAGGGGGCGAGCAGGTCGATGACCTTGATGCCGGTCTCGAACATCGTCGCCTGGGGCTCGAGCTGGTCGAAGTCCGGGGCGTTGCGGTGGATCTCCCACCGGTCCTCGACCACCCCGATGTCGTCGGTGTCGAGGGCCTCGCCGACCACGTTGAACACGTGGCCGAGCACGGCCTCGCCGACCGGCACGGTGATGCCCCGGCCGCTCTGGCGCACCACGGTGCCCCGCACCAGGCCGTCGGTCGGCTTCATGCACACGCAGCGCACCCGTCCCTCGCCGATCTGCTGGGCCACCTCGGCGACCACGGTGATGGTGCGGTCGTCGATGACGATGTCCATCTCGACCGCGTGGTTGATCTCGGGCAGCGCGTGAGGCGGGAACTCCACGTCCACCACCGGTCCCGCGACCGCCACCACGCGTCCCGAGTCGAGCTCGGTCTTCTCTGGGGCCAACGTCATTGCTGTCTCACCTTCCCGAGCGGAGCGCCTCGGCCCCGCCCACGATTTCCATGATCTCGGTCGTGATCGCGTCCTGGCGCGCCTGGTTCATCTTGCGCGTCAGGGTGCGGCCGAGCTCGTCCGCGTTCTCGGTGGCCGCGGCCATCGCGCGCTGCTGGCCGGTGAGGAAGGCGGCCGCCCCCTCGAGCAGGGCCGAGAAGACCTCGCTCTCGAGCGCGCGCGGCGCCAGGTCCACGAGGAGCTTGGCGACCTCGGGCTCGAACTCGGTGTAGCCGCTGAGCTCCTCGGCGGGCGCCTCGGGCGCCTCGTCGAGCACGAAGGGCAAGAGTTGGCGCACCTCGACGGCCTGGCGGCCGGCCGAGTGGTAGCGGGTCGAGACGAGGAGGACCTGGTCGACCTCGCCCGCCATGAAGGGCGTGGTCAGGTACCGGGCGATCGCCTGGGCGTCGGCGTAGGTGGGCCGCTCGACGAAGCCGGCGAAGGACTGCTCGACGTCGATGCCCCGGAACCGGTAGTAGGGGGCGGCCTTCTTGCCGGCCACGGCCAGGCGCACGCGGGTGCCCCGCGCGCGCAGGTCGGCAACCAGCCGCTCGCCGGCGCGCAGGTTCTGGTTGTTGTAGGGGCCCGAGAGGCCCCGGTCGCCCGAGATCACCAGGACCGACGCCGTCTCGACGTGCTCGGGCAGCTCCAAGAAGCGCCGCGCGCTGAAGCGGTCGCCCTCGATCGCCTCGAGCACGACCCGGCGCACGCCGTCGCGGTAGGGCCGGTTGGCGGCGATGCGCGCCAGGGCGCGCGGGATCTGGGCCGCGGCGATGAGCTCCATCGCCTTGGTGATCTTGCGCGTCGAGTTGACGGAACGGATCCGCCGACGCAGGACCCTCTCCTGACCTCCGGCCACGACCGGCGCCTAGTCGCTCGTCGCGAAGCCGTTGACGACCTCGCGCATCGCGCCGTCCATCGCCGCCTCGTCGGGCAGCTGCTTCGTGTCGCGGATGTGGGCGAGCAGGTCGGCGTGACGGGCCCGGAAGGCCGTCAGCAGCTCGGCCTCGAACCGGCGCACGTCCTCCACCGGGATCGTGTCGAGCCACCCGCGGGTACCCGCGTAGATCGCCACGACCTGCTCTTCGACCGGCATCGGCGCGTTGAGCCCCTGCTTCAAGAGCTCGGTCAGCCGGTAGCCGCGGTCGAGCTGGGCCTGGGAGGCCTTGTCCAGCTCGGAGCCGAAGGTCGCGAACGCCTCGAGGTCGCGGAACTGGGCCAGGTCGATCTTGAGCGAGCCCGACACCGAGCGCATGGCGCGGATCTGGGCCGCCCCACCCACGCGCGACACCGAGTTGCCCACGTTGATCGCCGGGCGCACGCCGGAGTAGAAGAGGTCGGACTCGAGGAAGATCTGGCCGTCGGTGATCGAGATCACGTTGGTCGGGATGTAGGCCGAGATGTCACCGGCCTTGGTCTCGATGATCGGCAGGGCCGTCAGCGAGCCGCCGCCGCGCTCGTCGGAGAGCTTGGCCGCGCGCTCGAGCAGCCGGCTGTGCAGGTAGAAGACGTCCCCGGGGTAGGCCTCGCGGCCCGGTGGCCGGCGCAACAGCAAGGAGATCTGCCGGTACGCCTCGGCCTGCTTGGACAGGTCGTCGTAGACCACGAGGGCGTGGCCGCCGTTGTCCATCCACTCCTGGCCGATCGCACAGCCCGCGTAGGGGGCCAGGTACTTAAAGGGCGCGGGGTCGCCGGCGCCGGCGACGACGACCACGGTGTACTCCATGGCCCCGTGGTCCTCGAGGGTCTTGACGGTCTGGGCCACCGAGGAGTTCTTCTGGCCCACCGCCACGTAGATGCACTTCACGCCCTGGCCCTTCTGGTTCAGGATCGTGTCGATGGCGATGGTGGTCTTGCCGGTCTTGCGGTCGCCGATGATGAGCTCGCGCTGGCCGCGTCCGATCGGGGTCATGGCGTCGATGGCCTTGATGCCGGTCTGCAGGGGCTCGGCGACGGGCTGGCGACCGGTGATGCCCGGCGCCTGGATCTCCATGCGGCGCTCGCCGGCGCCCTGGATCGGGCCCTTGCCGTCGAGGGGCTCGCCGAGGGGGTTGAGGACCCGGCCGAGCAGCGCGTCGCCGACCGGGATCGAGAGGATCTGGCCGGTCGCGCGCACGACCTGCTCCTCCTCGATGCGGTCGACCTCGCCCAGCACCACCGCACCGATCGTGTCCTCGTCGAGGTTCATCGCGAGGCCCACCGTGCCGTCTTCGAACTCGAGGAGCTCGTTGAGCTTCGCCCCGGGCAGCCCCGAGACGCGCGCGATGCCGTCACCGACCTCGACCACGCGGCCGACCTGCTCGGCGAAGACCTCGGGGTTGAACTCGGTGACGTGACGCCGCAACGCCTCGGTGATGTCGCTGGCGCTGATGTTGAGATCGGTCATGGCTGGTCTCCTACTCGTTGTCGGCCGGTCCGTCGAGGACCGACACGAGGCCGCGCGTCGCGGCCACGGCGTCGCGCAGCGTGCCGAGGCGGCCGCGCGTCGTGGCGTCCAGGCGGAGGTCCCCCACCTGGACGAGGACTCCCCCGAGCAGGTCGGGCTCGACGTCGACCTGCAGTTCGACCGGCGTGCCGGTCAGGACGCTCAGGCTGGCGCGCAGCGCCTCGCGGCTCGCGTCGTCGAGCGGGCGCGCGCTGCGCACGCGCGCGACGCGCCACTCGCGCACGGCGGCCACGTAGTCGACGAGAAAGTCGAGGGTGCCGATCACGTCGCGCGGCCGTCCGCCGATCACGACGAAGCGCGCCAGGGCGATCGACACGGCGTCGCCGCGCGCGCCCACGAGGTCGTCGGTCAGCCCGAGGCGCGCCTGGAGCGGGGCGTCGCGGTCGAGCAGGACCCGGCGCAGCGCGGGGTTGGCCTCGAGGGTGCGGGCCCACTCGAAGAGCTCGGTCTCGACCCGGGCGAACCGCTCGGTCGCGACGTCCTCGAGCACGGCGTCGGCGTAGCCGGCGACCCGGTGGCGCGCCTCCGTCAGACCCAGTCCGGGCAGCTCGATCGAGCCCGTTTCGGCGAGGGTCCGCGCGGCGTGGGCGAGCTCTTCGAAGGAGCGGGGCACCTCGGGGGCCGGCGACTCGGTGGCCGCGTAGGCCGCCAGGCGCACCGTCGTGGGGCTCACCTTGCCGGTGAGCAGGTCGCGCACGACGGCGCCGCGCGAGAGCGGCGCGAACGAGGTGTCGGTGAGAGCCGAGTCGAGGGCTCGCTGGTCGCGCACCGTGTCCACCAGGGCGCGCAGGTCGGCGACGACGACCCCGAGGTCGTCGCCGGACAGGCGTCCGAGGAGGGCGGTGGCGAAGCCTTCGAGCTTGGCGAGCATGACTAGCGGCTCGACCCCCGCGTGGCCTCGGCGTGGAGGGCCGCGATGGCCTCGCGCACGAGGTCCTCGTGGGTGCTCTGATCGACCTCGCGGCCGACGATCTTGGCGACGAGCTCGAAGACGATCTCCCCGATCCTCGCCGAGGCGCCGTCGACGGCCCGCTGGCGGGCGGCGTCGACCTCGACCTGGGCGCCCGCGAGGATGCGCTCGTACTCGGCCTGGGCCCGTCCGGTCGCCTCGGCCTTCAGCTGGTCCGACGTGGCCTGGGCGGCCGCCACGATCTGGCGGGCCTGGTCACGGGCGTCGCCCAGCACGCGGGCGCGCTCGTCCTCGGCCTGGGCGGCCTCGGCCCGCGCGGCCTCGGCGGCGGCGAGCGAGGTACGCACCTTCTCCTGGCGGCTCTCCATCATCTTGACGATCGGCGGGAGGAAGTAGCGCCGAGCGATCAGCAAGAGGACGACGAAGACGACCAACTCGACGATGAACGTCCCGTTGGGCAGGAGGAAGATGGAGGTGGCGAGCATGGTGGGCCGACTTTCCTAGCGGAGGGTGTCCTCGGGTCAGTGCTTCTGGAACACGTAGACGAAGACGACCATGAACAGCAGGTTGATGAAGTACATCGCCTCCACCAGACCGACCGTCAAGAAGAAGTACGTCCGCGCCTTGTTCTCGATCTCGGGCTGACGCGCGATGGCCGCGATGGTCTGGCTCCCCGCCAGGCCGTCGCCGATCGCCGCGCCGATGGCGCCACCGCCGAGGGCGAGACCGCCTCCGATCAGCGCCCCGGCGTTGCGAACGGCGTCGCTGATCGCTGTGGTGTCCGTTGCCATTATCTGCTCCTCCTGGGGTGGTTCACTGCAGGACCTCGTGGGCGACCGGGGCGTGGGCCGCCGGTTCGTGCGAGTCATGCGACTCGGGCGACTCGTCGTGGCTCATCGCGAAGCCGAAGTAGAGCATCGTGAGGAGCGTGAAGATGAAGGCCTGGATCGTGCCGAGCAGGCCGGTGTCGAAGAACTTCCAGACGATCTCGAGCGGCGGGGTCACGTAGATCGGCAGGAGCGTCAGCATCACCACCACCATCAGGCCACCCGAGAAGATGTTGCCGAAGAGACGGAAGGTCAGGGTGATCGGCTTGGTGATCTCCTCGATCAGGTTGATCGGGGTCAGCGCCTTGAAGGGCTGGGCGTAGTGGCGGAAGTAGCCCCGGAAGCCGCGGGCGCGGAACGACTCGATGTGGGCCCAGACGATGACGAAGAGCGCCATCGCGAGGGGCAGGTTCACGTCGCTCGTGGGCGCGGGGAAGATGCTGCCCGACTGGCCCGGGTGCATCGCGGTCGGCAAGAAGTCGAGCCAGTTGCAGATGAGGATGAAGAGGAAGAGGGTGACCCCGACCGGCACGAAGCGCCGGCCCTGGGGGCCGATGGCCGAGTCGGCGAGCTCCGAGACCTGCTCGGTGAGGACCTCCCAGACGATCTGGATCTTGCTCGGCACGCCGTCGGTGAGCTTCTTGCGCATCCAGAAGCCCAGCCCGAGGAAGATGGCCGCCGCGAGCAGGGTCCCGAGGACGATGTCCTCGTCGATCGTGAGGCCGGCGAGGTGCCAGTAGGGGTGCTCCCCAACGGGAATGGTCTTAGCCGCAGCGAACAGCATCGGCTCTACTCCACTCCTCCCTGGCTCGCCACGACGCGCAGGACGTTCACGACGAAGACGATCTGATACAGCACAAGCCCGACAACAATACCCACTCCGAGGGGGGCGTCGAGCCAGATGAGCACGAGGGCCACGGCGGTGACCAGCGCCAGCCGGCCGGTCGTGCGCCCGCCGAGCTGGCGACGGACCGCCCGGGTGCTCTTGGCCTCGCTGCCGACCTCGACGCGGGCCGCCTGGCGGTCGAGCAGGCGCAGGTTCACCACGGCGAGCGCGACCCCGAGGGCCACCCCGAGGGCGGCGACCGCCGAGGCCACGAAGAAGGCGACGACGAAGCCGACCACCCCGACGGCGAGAGCCGAGAGGGCCGTCCGGCGGAGCAGGCGCGGGAGCGTCGAAGCGGGGAGGTTCTCTAGCACGGACGGACGATTCACAGGTAACGCCGGACGAGCGAGATGACGCTCGCCACGGCCGCTGCCACTCCCAACACTATCCCGACCAGAAGGCCGGCCGGCGAGGCGTGCCACCACCGGTCGAGGTAGATCCCGAGGACGACCCCCAAGGCCAGGCAGATCGCGATCGTGGTGCCCATCGCGGCGAACGCCGCCGCGACCGACGGCGCCGTCTCTCGTCGCCCTCCCTGATCCGAGGGGTCACCTCCCGGGTCGTCGCCGTGCCCGGCCCTCACCGGCCGACCCGTTCGCGCGGTGGCGCCGGCGGGCGCGGCGCCGAGCGGCTGCGCCGGAGCCACCCGATGAGCGGGCTGAACCAGGTCACCAGGGCGATGGCGAGCACCGCGACGCCCAGGGGGATGAAGACGTTGGCTCGGTTGTCGAACAGCGGCAACAGCACGAAGCCGCACAGCAGGGCCGTCCACGCCCAGAGGATCACCACCGTGCGGCGGTGTCCGTGGCCCAAGCGCATCAGGCGGTGGTGGATGTGGTTCTTGTCGGGGGTGTCGAAGCCCTGGCCCGAGGCGGTGCGCCGGATGAAGGCCCAGGCGGCGTCGATGAGGGGCACGCCGAGGATGAAGACGGGGATGAGCAGCGGAGCGAAGAAGAAGAAGGTGACCCCGCTCGCCGGGGCGGTGCGCCCGCCGATCACCATCGTCGACGCGCTCATGAGCAGCCCCAGCATGAGCGAGCCGGCGTCGCCCATGAACAGCTTCGCCGGGTGGAAGTTGTCGCGCAAGAAGCCGACGCAGATCCCGAAGGTGACGGCCGCGATCAGCGGGCCGACGTTGGAGACCGGGAGCAGCCCGAGCGTCTCGAGGCGCAGCCCGTAGACGCACAGCGTGCCCGAGGCGATCGCCACGATCCCCGCGGCGAGTCCGTCGAGGCCGTCGATCAGGTTGATGGCGTTGCACAGGGCCACGACCCACACCGCCGTGATCACCGGCAGGATCGACGGGCCGAGGACCACGAACCCGGCGAAGGGGAGCTTCAGCTGGTACATCGTCGCGCCCGAGAAGTAGAGGATCGAGGCGGCGAGGAACTGGCCGGCCACCTTGGCCGGGGCGCTCATGTCCCTGAAGTCGTCGACCATGCCCACCACGAAGATCACCCCGGCGGCGAGCAGCACCCCGAAGCCCTCGCGCGAGGTCGTGAGCACCGGGCGCAGCGACGGGACGAGCAGCGTCACGAGGAGGCCCGCGCAGAGCCCGACCAGCATGGCCGCCCCGCCCCCGTAGGGCGTGAGGGCCTGGTGGACCTTGCGCTCGTCGGGCTGGGCGGTGTAGCCGATCTCGATCGAGAGGCGGCGGGCCGGCCGGTCGACGAGCGCCGTCACCACCGCCGCCACGAGGGCGACGACCCCGTAGGCGACCAGTCGACCCACGACCTAGCCCACGAACCCCTGGTACGGGTCGTGCGCCGCGCAGAGTGCCGCGACGTCCTGGCGGACCCCGGCGAGGACGGCCTCGTCGTCGCGGCCGCGCAGCGCCCGGGCCATCAGCTCGGCCACCGTGGCGAACTCCGCCTGGCCCAGGCCGGCGGTGGTCTCGGCGGCCGTGCCCACGCGCAGCCCGGAGGTGACGAACGCGCTGCGCGGGTCGTCGGGGATGGTGTTGCGGTTCGTGGTGATCCCGGCGCGATCCAGCGCCTCCTGGGCGACCTTGCCGGTCAACTCGGCGTCGAAGTCGCGCAGGTCGAGCAGCACCATGTGGTTCTCGGTGCCGCCCGAGACGAGCCGGAAGCCCCGGGCCGCCAGGGCCGACGCGAAGGCGCGCGCGTTGGCGACGACGCGACGGGCGTAGTCGGCGAAGGCGGGCTGGCGGGCCTCCTCGAACGCGACGGCCTTGGCGGCGATGACGTGCTCGAGCGGGCCGCCCTGCTGGCCCGGGAAGACGGCCGAGTCGATCTTCTTGGCGTGCTCCTCGCGACAGAGGATGGCCCCGCCGCGGGGCCCGCGCAGGGTCTTGTGGGTCGTGAAGGTGACGACGTCGGCGTAGGGCACCGGCGAGGGGTGCACGCCGCCCGCGATCAGGCCGGCGACGTGGGCCGAGTCGAACATGAGGTACGCCCCGACCTCGTCGGCGATCTCGCGGAACGGCACGGGGTCGATGAGCCGGGAGTAGGCCGTGGCACCGGCCACGATGAGTCGCGGCCGGTGCGTGAGGGCGAGGTCGCGCACGTTGTCGAAGTCGATCACCTCGCCGGGGGTCGCGGGGTCGTCCGAGCGGGGCGTGACCCCGTAGGACACGAAGCGCCAGAAGGTCGAGGTGATCGACGCGGGCGACCCGTGGGTGAGGTGGCCGCCCTGGTCGAGACGCATCGCCAGGATCGTGTCGCCCGGTTCGAGGAGCGCCTCGTAGGCCGCGACGTTCGCGTTGGCGCCGCTGTGGGGCTGGACGTTGGCGTGGTCGGCCCCGAAGAGCGCGCGGAGCCGGCGCCGGGCGAGGTCCTCGACCTCGTCGACGACCTGGTTGCCCCCGTAGTAGCGCCGCCCCGGGTAGCCCTCGGCGTACTTGTTGGTGAGGATCGACCCGGCCGCCGCCAGCACCGCGGGCGAGGCGAAGTTCTCGCTGGCGATCAGCTGGAGCGTCGTCGTCTGGCGCGTCCACTCCTCCCCCAGCAGGGCCACCACCTCGTCGTCGGTGATCCAGCGGTCCAGGGGCGAGGGGCTCACGGCTGCTCCTTGGCGCGTGCGGCGTCGAGCGCCGCGATCTTGTCGATGCGGGGCTGGTGACGGGGCTCGGGCACCGCGGCGAGGAACGCCTCGACGGCCTCGACGGCCACGGTGGGCCCGGTGAGCCGCCCCCCCAGGCAGACGACGTTCGCGTGGTTGTGCTCACGCGCGAGGTGGCCGCTCGTGACGTCGTGGACGACGGCGGCGCGCACGCCCGGGACCTTGTTCGCCGCGATCGCGATCCCGATCCCCGACCCGCAGCAGGCGACCCCGAGCTCGGCGCGGCCCTCGACGACGGCCCGGCCCACGGCGGCCCCGAAGTCCGGGTAGTCCACCGGCGGATGGGGCGCGTCGGTGCCGAGGTCGAGCACCTCGTGGCCCCACGACTCGATCGCCCTGCGTAGGACCGACTTGAGCTCGAAGCCGGCGTGGTCGGAGCCCATCGCGATGCGCATACTGGACCCACCCTACCCGTGGCCCTCGCCCGGGCGGGGGGGGCGCAATACTGCCGGGATGGCCCTCGACCCCCGCACGCCGGTCGTCGTCGGGGTCGGCCAGGTGACCGTCCCCCCCGACGCCGGACACGGCTACGACGACCGCCCGACCCCCCTCGACCTGATGTGCGACGCGCTCGAGGCGGCCGCCGACGACGCCGGCGCGGGCGACGCGCTGCTCGCGCGCCTCGACGAGGTCGTCGCGATCAGCTCGTTCGTCTGGCACCCCCGCGACCCGGCGGGCCTCGTCCTCGAGACCCTCGGCCTCGCCCCGCGGCCCACCGCGCTCGCCCCCACCGGGGGCAGCCAGCCCCAGCGGCTCGTGGCGGCCTCGGCGCGGCGCATCGCCGCCGGCGAACTCGACGCGATCGCGATCGTGGGTGCCGAGGCGATGTACGCCCACCTCCTCGCGCGTCGCGAGGGCCGCCCGGTCGACTGGCCCGGGCACGGTGACGCGCCGACCGCCGGAAGAACGAGCCGGGACCCCTTCACGGCCGAGGAGCGACGCCACGGCCTCGCCCTGCCGGTCGGGGTCTACCCCCTCTTCGAGAACGCCCGGCGGGCCCGGCGGGGCTGGTCGATCGACGAGCACCGGGCCCGCCTGGGGGCGCTGTGGGCCGGCTTCGCCCGCGTCGCGGCGCACAACCCCTACGCCTGGCGCCGCGACGCGCCCGACGCCGCGACGATCGCGACGCCCTCGGCGACGAACCGGATGATCGGCTTCCCGTACACCAAGCTGCTCGTGGCCAACCTGCCGGTGGACATGGGCGCGAGCCTCGTCGTCACCTCCTACGAGCGCGCGCGCGAGCTCGGCGTCGCCCACGAGAAGATGGTCTTTCCCCAGTGCGCCGCCGAGGCCGAGGACCACTGGTTCATCTCGGAACGGCCCGACCTCGACCGCTCCCCCGCGATGGAGGCCGTCTGGGGAGCGCTGGGCGAGTTCGGCGTCGAGGAGTCCGTCGACCTCGTCGACCTCTACAGCTGCTTCCCCACCGTCGTCCAGACCGCCGGCGAGGTGATCGGCCTCGACCCCTTCGACGCGACGCGCCCCCCGACGGTGACCGGGGGGCTCACCTTCGCCGGGGGGCCGGACAACAACTACGTCACCCACGCGATCGCGACGATGGTCGAGCGGCTGCGCGCGCGGCCCGAGTCCGCGGGGCTCGTCACCGGACTGGGCTGGTTCTCGACCGAGCACGCCTGGGGCGCCTACCGCGCGACCCCGCCGGCGACGGGCTTCCGCTGGCGCGACGTCCAGGGGCTCGTCGACGCGACCCCCCGGGTCGAGGTCGCCACCGGTGACGGCGAGGTCGTCGTCGAGACCTACACCGTGACCCACCGCCCCGACGGGTCGCCCGAGCGGCTCGTGGTGTGCGCGCGCCGCGCCGACGGTCGCCGCCAGTGGGCCCACAGCGAGGACCCCGACCTGTGCGCGCACGCCGAGCAGAGCGAGTTGCTCGGGGCGCGCCTGTCGGTGCTCGAGGGTCGGGTGCGCCCCTAGCCGAGGGCGTCGGCGATCGCCGCGGCGCTGAGGGCGCCCTCGCGCACGACGACCGCGACCGGGCCGGTCACCTCGACCACCGACGACACGGCGGCCTCGCGGGTCCCGCCGTCGAGCACGCCGGCGAGCCCGTCGCGCCCGGCGAAGACCGCCAAGACGTCCTCGGCGCTGGTGCAGGGCGGCTCGCCGTGCTCGTTCGCGCTGGTCACCGCGAGCGGCCCCGTGCGCTCGAGCAGCGCACGCACGGTCGGGTCGGCCGGGACGCGCACCCCGAGGGTGCCGGTGCGCGCGTGCACGCGCGCCGCGATCTGCTCGGGGGCCGAGACGACGAGGGTGAGGGCACCGGGCCAGTAGCGCTCGGCCAGGCGCTCGCCGAGGGGACCGAGCGTCACCCCCAAGGGCCCGAGGTCCTCGGGGTGGGCGACGAGGACCGGCAGGGCGACCGACCCGGGGCGCCGCTTGAGCGCGAAGACCGCGGCGATCGCCTCGGGTCGGTCGAGCCGCGCGGCGAGCCCGTAGACGGTGTCGGTGGGCACGGCCACCACCTCGCCCGCGGCGAGGGCGTCCGCGGCCTCGTCCCGGGTGAGGCGCCTCACGGCCGACGCCCGACGAGGACGCGGTCGCGCCCGGCGAGGTCACGCCGGTCGAACGCCTCGAGCCCCGCGGCGCGGGCCGCGGCCAGGGCCGCCGGGCCCTGGCGGTCCCCGTGCTCGAGCACGAGCGCCCCGCCCGGGGCGAGCCACGCGGGCGCGGCCGCGACGATCCTGGCCACGTCGGCGAAGCCCGCGACGCCGTCGTGGTCGGGGGCGACGAGGGCCCCGCGGGGCTCGTGGGCGAGGACCGGGTCGGCCCCGGCGAGCTCGTCGGCCCCGACGTAGGGCGGGTTCGCCGCGACGAGGTGGACCCGACCGTGAAGGGAGGGGTCGAGGCCGTCGAACCAGTCCGAGAGCACGAACGAGACGTCGGCGAGCCCGTGCTTGCGTGCGTTGGCCCGCGCCACCGTGAGGGCCCCCTCGGAGGCGTCGACGCCGATCACGCGGGCCCGCACGCCGCGCGCGGCGAGCTCGTGGGCGATCGACAGGCCGATGGCGCCCGACCCGCACCCGAGGTCGAGGACGACGGGGGACGCCTCGTCGAGGCGGGCCAGCTCGGCGAGCGCGTGGTCGACCAGCTCCTCGGTCTCGGGCCGGGGGATCAGGACCCGGGGGTCGACGTCGAGGTCGAGCCCGCGGAACGGCCAGTGGCCCAGCACGTACTGCAGGGGTTCGCCGTCGAGACGGCGCCGCGCGGCCGCGCGCACCGCCGCGGCCGAGTCGGGGTCGCCGCCGACGGCGAACTCCTCGACGATCCAGCGGGCCTCGCGGGCGGCCAGGCCGCTCGCCACGAGCCCCTCGACGAGGGACGGCCTAACGTCGGCCACTCTCGGCGAGCTGGTGGGCGCGCTTGTCCGCCAGCAGGGCGTCCACGTAGGGGTCGAGGTCGCCGTTCAAGACGGCGTCGAGGGCGTAGGTCGTGAGGTTGATCCGGTGGTCGGTGACTCGGTTCTCCTTGAAGTTGTAGGTCCGGATCTTCTCGCTGCGCCCCCCGCCGCCGACCTGGGAGCGCTTCAGCCCGGAGAGCTCGGCCGCCTGGGCCTCCTGGGCCGCGGCCAGCAGGCGCGAGCGCAGCACCAGCAGGGCCTTCGCCCGATTCTGGATCTGGCTCTTCTCGTCCTGCATCGACACGACGATGCCGGTCGGCAGGTGGGTCACGCGCACCGCCGAGTCGGTCGTGTTCACGCTCTGGCCCCCGGGGCCCGACGAGCGGTAGACGTCGATCTTGAGGTCGTTGGGGTTGATCTCGACGTCGACCTCCTCGGCCTCGGGCAGCACCGTGACCGTCGCCGACGAGGTGTGGACCCGGCCCTTGGCCTCGGTGATCGGGACGCGCTGGACGCGGTGCACCCCGGCCTCGAACTGGAGCCGGGTCCAGGCGTCCTCGCCCTTGACCAGGTAGGTGGCCTCGCCGAGGCCGCCCTGGTCGCTCGGGCGCTCCTCGATCACCTCGACCCGCCAGCCCCGCAGGGCCGCGTAGCGCCGGTACATCGCCGCGAGGTCCGCCGCGAAGAGGTTGGCCTCCTCGCCGCCCTCGGCGCCGCGAATCTCCATGATCACGTTGCGCCCCTCGTTGGGGTCGTGGGGCAAAAGCAGGGTCTCGAGGCGCTCCTCGAGCACGGCGATGCGCGACTCGGCGTCGTCGACCTCCGCGCGCCACAGCTCGCGCTCGGCCCCCTCGGACTCGGTGAGCATCTCGCGCGAGGTCACGAGGTCCTCGCGGGCCGTACGCAACTCGCCCCAGGTGGTGGTGACCTCGGTCAGCTCCTTGTGGCGCCGCGAGAGGTCGCGCAGCCGTCCCCGGTCGTCGGCGACGTCGGGCCGGACCAACTCCTCCTCGACCGCGCGCAACTCGTCGGTGAGGGCGTCAAGGGTCTCGTCCAGGGAGCGCACGACGCCTCGACGGCGATCAGGCCTTGGTGCGCGGCTTGGCCTTCTGCGCGTAGCGGCGCTGGAACCGCTCGACGCGACCACCAGTGTCGACGAGCTTCTGCTTGCCGGTGAAGAACGGGTGGCACTCGTTGCACAGCTCCACGTGCAGCTCGGACTTGGTCGAGCCCACCGTGAAGGTGTTGCCGCACGAGCAGGTCACGGTCGCGGGACCGTAGTGCGGGTGGATGTCGGACTTCATAGCGCTCCTTAGCGAAGGGACAGTCTAGCGGGGCTCAGCTCGTGGGCGACGGGCCCTTGGCGATCTCGGCGAGGAACTCCTCGTTGGACCGGGTGGTCTTCAGCCGGTCGATCAGCAGCTCGAGCCCGGCCGCCTCGCGGCCCTCGGCCGCCAGGCCGTTGAGGACCCGGCGCAGCCGCCAGACCTGGGGCAGCGCCTCGCGGCTGAAAAGGAGCTCCTCTTTGCGCGTGGACGAGCCGTTCACGTCGATGGCCGGGTAGAGGCGGCGCTCGGCCAGACGCCGGTCGAGTCGCAGCTCCATGTTGCCGGTGCCCTTGAACTCCTCGAAGATGACCTCGTCCATCTTCGAGCCCGTCTCGACCAGGGCGCTCGCGAGGATCGTCAGCGAGCCGCCCTCTTCGATGTTGCGCGCGGCGCCGAAGAACTTCTTGGGCGGGTAGAGCGCGCCCGAGTCGACGCCTCCGGACATGATGCGCCCGGTCGCCGGGGCGGCCAGGTTGTAGGCGCGCGCCAGTCGGGTGATGCCGTCGAGGATGATGACGACGTCCTTTTGCTGCTCGACGAGCCGCTTGGCCCGCTCGATCGCGAGCTCGGCGACGTGGGTGTGCTCCTCGGCCGGCCGGTCGAAGGTGGAGGAGATGACCTCACCGTGGACCGAGCGGCGCAGGTCGGTGACCTCCTCGGGCCGCTCGTCCACGAGCAGCACCATCAGGTGGACCTCGGGGTTGTTCGCCTCGATCGACTGGGCGATCTGCTTCATGACCGTCGTCTTGCCGGCCTTGGGCGGCGAGACGATCAGGCCGCGCTGGCCCTTGCCGATCGGGGCCAGCAGATCGACGATCCGCGGGGTGAGGTCGGTCTTGCCCTCGTTGGTCTCCAGACGGAGCTTCTCGTCGGGGAAGAGCGGCGTCAGGTCCTCGAAGCGCGGACGCAACTTGGCGACCTCGGGGTCGAAGCCCGCCACCGTGTCGACGCGCAGCAGCGCCGGGTACTTCTCGTTCGAGGCGGCCGGACGGAAACCGCCGACGACCGAGTCGCCCTTGCGCAGTCCGTAGCGGCGCACCATGTTGATCGAGACGTAGACGTCGTTGGGCGACGGGTGGTATCCCCGAGTGCGCAAGAAGCCGTAGCCGTCGTCGCGCAGGTCGAGCAGGCCCTCGATCTCGATCAGCTCGCCGGCGTAGGGCTGGTCGGCGTTGGGCATGGCGTCGCCCCCGAAGCGCTCCCGACCGCGGTTGCGCCGGTTGCGCCGGTTGCGCGAGCCCGGCTCGTTGAAGTCGCGCGGCTGGCGCTCGGGCCGACTCGGGGCGTGCGCGCGCGCGCCAGCCCCGTCGCCGTTCGCGGAGGGCTCCGCCGGGCCGTCGGCGGGACGGGCGTCGCCCGACGGGGCGGGGCGCTCGCGGGCCGCGGGGGCCGGGCCGGGGGTCGAGACGTCGGCGTCGAACTCGCCCAGGAACGACTCGAAGTCCTCGGGGGTGGCGACGGTGCGTCGCGAGCGCACGGCCCGAGAGGCCGGCACGGGCGCGTCGATGCCCATGATCGCCTCGATGAGGGCCGCCTTGGTGGCGCGCGTCGAGACGTCGACGCCCTTGACCTTGGCGATCGTCTGGAGGTCCTCACGCGTCTTGGACTCGAGGTCCGTACGGTCTGGGGAGGGCTTGACAGCCATGCATGATCCTTTCTCACCGCCGGCGTGGGTACGCCAGGGCAGAGGAGAAAACGAGGAGTCGTCTCGGAAGAACACCGCAGTTCGGCGGAGCCGAGCGGACGACCTCACCATTGTAGCGGGTCAGCGAGGGGGTGCCAACACCCCCGTCGCTAGCCCAGCACCCCGAGCAGCGCGGGCAGCGTGGCGTCGACCACCTCGGGCGCGCGCGTGTGGGCCACGGCGGTGTCGGGATCCTTCAGGCCGTTGCCGGTGAGCACGCACACCACGGTCGAGCCCGCCGGGGCGCCGTACTTGAACAGCCCCGCGACCGACGCCGCCGAGGCCGGCTCGCAGAAGACGGACTCGTGACGCGCCACGAAGCCGTACGCCTCGAGGATCTCCTCGTCGGTGACGGCCCGGATGTCGCCGTGCGACTCGTGGACCACCTCGAGGGCCCGGGTCCAGCTGGCCGGGTTGCCGATGCGGATCGCCGTGGCGATCGTCTCAGGGTTCGCCACCGGATGCCCGAGGACGATCGGCGCGGCGCCGGCCGCCTGGAAGCCCCACATCCGCGGCAGGGTGTCGCAGCGCCGGGCCGCGTGGTACTGGGTGAAGCCCCGCCAGTACGCCGTGATGTTGCCGGCGTTGCCCACCGGGATCGCCACGACGTCGGGCGCCCGGCCGAGCTCGTCGACCAGCTCGAACGCGGCCGTCTTCTGGCCCTCGATCCGGTGGGGGTTGATCGAGTTCACGATCGTGATCGGCAGGTGCTGGCACAGCTCGCGCGCCAGGTCGAGGGCCTGGTCGAAGTTGCCGCGGATCTGCAGCACGCGCGCGCCGTAGACCATGGCCTGGGCCAGCTTGCCCAGGGCGACCTTGCCCTCGGGGACGAGCACCACGCAGTCCATCCCAGCGCGCGCGGCGTAGGCGGCGGCCGCGGCCGAGGTATTGCCCGTCGAGCCGCAGATCACCGTGCGCGCGCCCTGGGCGCGCGCCTTGGTGATGGCCATCGTCATGCCGCGGTCCTTGAACGACCCGGTGGGGTTCATACCGTCGAACTTGAGCCACACGTGGGCCCCCACTCGCTCGGAGACCCGCTCGGCGTAGAGCAGGGGCGTGTTGCCCTCGTAGAGGGTCACCACGTCCTCGACGTCGTCGAGGTCGAGCCACTCGGCGTAGTGGCGCAGCAGCCCCGGCCAGCCGATCACGTCGCGCCCCCGAGGACCCGGGTGCAGGCGCCCACCCGGTCGACCGCCGAGAGGGCGGCGAGTTCGTCGACGGTCGCGCGCACGTCCCGGTCGCGCGCCGCGTGGGTGAGCAGGGAGAGACGGGCCTCGTCGGCCAGACCGGACTGCTCCATCGAGCGGATCGAGACGCCGTGTCGGCCGAAGACCCCGGCCACCTCGGCCAGGACGCCCGGCCGGTCGACCACGTCGACCGAGAGGTAGTAGGCGCTCTCGAGGTCGCCGGCCTCGACGAGGTGGAGGGTGCGGTCCCCGCTGAAGGGCGCGTCGTGGCGGCCGCTCACCTTGTTGCGCGCGGCGTCCAGGACGTCGCCGAGGACCGCGGTCGCCGACGGCTCGCCGCCGGCCCCCTGGCCGAGCCACATGAGCGGGCCGGCCTTGGCGCCCTCGACGAAGACGGCGTTGGTCGCCCCGCTCACCGCCGCCAGGGGGTGATCGCCGGGCACCAGGGTCGGGTGAACGCGCCGCGAGACCCCGCTCTCGCCGACGCGCTCGGCCACGGCCAGCAGCTTGATGACGTAGCCGGCGTGGCGGGCGAACTCGACGTCGACGGGCCGCACGCCCGTGATCCCCTCGCGCGCGACCGCCTCCCCGGCGAGGGGCGTGCCGAAGGCCAGGGCCGAGAGGATCGCGATCTTCGCCGCGGCGTCGGTCCCCTCGACGTCGGCGCGGGGGTCGGCCTCGGCGTAGCCGAGCGCCTGGGCCTCGGCGAGCGCCGCGACGTAGTCCGAGCCCTCCTGGGTCATGCGGGTCAGGATGAAGTTCGTCGTCCCGTTCACGATGCCGAGGACCCGGCTTATGCGCTCCCCGGCGAGCGAGGTGCGCAGCGCGCGCAGGATCGGGATCGCGCCGCCGACGGCCGCCTCGTAGAAGAGGTCGGCGCCGTTCTCGTGGGCGAGGCGCGCCAGGGCGTTGCCGTGCTCGGCCATGAGGGCCTTGTTGGCCGTCACGACCGAGACCCCGCGCTCGAGGGCCGCGCGGACGTACCCGCCGGCCGGCTCGAGGCCGCCGGCCACCTCGACCAAGACGTCGAGGTCCTTTTCGAGCAGCGACGCGACGTCGTCGGTGAGCAGCGCCGGGTCGACGCCGGGGTGAGGCCTCGCGAGGTCGCGCACCGCCACGCCGACGAGCTCGAGGGGCGCGGTCGCCCCGTCGAGGAGGGCGTGCTGGCGGCTCGGGTCAGTGAGGATCCCCACGAGGGCCGCGCCGATGTTGCCCGCGCCGATCACGCCGACGCGCACGGCCCCTCTCTCCATCGACCAAGGGTAACCCACGCCCCTTCGGGTCACTCCACTTCGAGGCGGGCGAGGTCGTCGAAGGTCTCGCGCCGAAGGACGACCCGCGCCGCGCCCTCGCTCACGACGACGACGGCCGGCCGGGGGACCCGGTTGTAGTTCGAGGCCATCGAGTAGCCGTAGGCGCCGGTGACCGGGGTCACCACGAGGTCGCCGCGTCCGGTGGCGACCGGCAGGAACCCCTCGTCGACCAGGACGTCGCCGCTCTCGCAGTGCTTGCCGACGATCCGCACCCGCCGGGGCCGCGCGGCGAGCGGGCGGGCGAGGTCGAACGCCTCGTAGCCCGAGCCGTAGAGGACGGGCCGGGGGTTGTCGCTCATGCCCCCGTCGACCGCGACGTAGGTCCGCACGGCCAGCTCCTTGACGACGCCGACCCGGTAGATGGTGACGGCAGCCTGGGCGACGAGCGCGCGACCCGGCTCGGCGATGACCCGCACCGCGGGGTCGAGCCCGGCGCCGGCGGCGGCCGTGCGCACCGCCCGCGCCCACTGCGTGATCGACGGCGCGCTCTCCCCCTCGACGTAGGGCACCCCGAGGCCGCCGCCGACGCACAGCTCGTCGAAGCCGTCGTCCCTGGTGAACTCGACGAGGGTCTGCACGGACTCCTCGAAGGCGCGGGTCTCGAAGATCTGCGAGCCGATGTGCGCGTGGACCCCGCGCAGGCGGACCCCCGCGAGGTCGCGCAGCCGCTCGATCGCCCGGCGCGCCGCGCCCGAGGCGACCGAGAAGCCGAACTTCGTGTCCTCCTGGCCGGTGCGCACGTACTCGTGAGTGTGGGCCTCGACCCCGGGGGTGACGCGCACGAGGACGTCGACCGACCGGCCCGCGAGGAGGCGGGCGAGCGCCGTGATCTCCTCGGCGTTGTCGACGACGACCCGGTGCACGCCCACGTCGAGCGCCCGGGCGAGCTCGTCGTCGGACTTGTTGTTGCCGTGCAGGATCACCCGGTCGGCCGGCACCCCGGCCCGGAGGACCAGGTCGAGCTCACCTCCGGTCGCCACGTCCACGCACAGGCGCGACTCGTGGGCCAGGCGCGCGACGGCCCCGCACAAGAAGGACTTGGAGGCGAAGGCCACGCCGTCGTCGAAGGCGGCGGCCGCCTCCTCGCACCGGTGGCGTAACGTCGCCTCGTCGAAGACGAACAGCGGCGTGGCGAAGCGCTCGGCGAGCTCCGCGAGGTCGACGCCGCCGATCGACACGCCGTCCTCGCGCACCTCGGCGGTGTCGGGCAGCAGCGAGAGCGGGACGGGACCGGTTCCCATGGGACGACACTACGGGAGGTGGTCGGTGGGCCCGAGCCGCGAACGAGGGAGTCCGGTAGTCTTGTCGGACCGCCCCCGTAGCTCAGCGGATAGAGCATTGGCCTCCGGAGCCATGTGCGCAGGTTCGAGTCCTGCCGGGGGCGCCATCGCGCCGAGGCGCCACGCCGGCACCACACCGATCGACCGCCTGAGGGTCACCGGCCCCGGCTGCCCGCCGGCCCCCTCGGAGCCGCCCCATGGTGTGGGATGGAGGCGTGACCATCCGCGTGGGGGTGCCCGAGGCCGACGGGCTCACCGAGGTGCTCGACGCCCTGGCCGACTGGCAGGACGAGCTCGGCCCGCTCCAACTGCACCCCGGGGACGTCGGCTGGTTCGGGCGCTTCGGACCTCCGGCGACCGCCGCCGCCGTACGCACCTGGAGCGTCGAGCGACGGATCGGTGCGGTCGCCCTGCTCGACGGGCCCGCGCTGGCGCGCCTCGCCTTCGCGCCCGACCTCGTCGCCGACGAGGCGCTGGCCGACCGGGTGGCGAGGGACGTCGCCGAGCCCGCTCGCGGCGTCCTGCCCGCGGGCGAGGTCGTCCTCGACGCGCCGACGGGCTCACTCCTCCACGAGCGACTGACCGAGGCGGGCTGGGCCCTCGATGAGGCCTGGTCCCCGCTGCGCCGCGGCCTGGGTGAACCGGTGGAGGGCCCCGACGCGCGGATCGAGGTCGTCGGCCCCGAACGCGCGGCCGTCCGCGTGGCGCTCCAGCGCGCGTCGTTCGCCAACTCCACGTTCACCCTCGACGCGTGGCGCGCGATGGCGGCCGGGCCGGCGTACGCGCGCGCCCGGTGCCTGATCGCCTACGACGCCCACGACGTCGCGGTCGCCGCGGTCACGGTGTGGTCGGCCGGCGTCGGCCGGCCGGGCCTGATCGAGCCGATGGGCGTCCACCGCGAGCACCGCGGCCGGGGCCACGGGACCGCGATCACGCTCGCGGGGATCGCCGCGCTGGGCGAGCTCGGCTCGTCCAGTGCCACCGTCACGACCCCCAGCTCGAACGCGGCCGCGGTCGCCACCTACGCGGCGGCCGGTCTGCGACGGCTCCCCGAGACGCGCGACCGGCGCCGCGACGCGTAGGCCGGGTCCCTCGGGCCGTCGAGCCCGCGGCGCACCGGCGGCGCGCAGCCCGACGCGGGGGTGCCGGGGTGAGTTGACTGTATAGACGAATGTACGTACAATTCACGCGTGACACCACTCGACTTCGTGGTCTCCCTGGCCCTCATCTCGGTGGCGGCGGGGGTCCTCGGGTCGCTCGTCGGCCTCGGCGGCGGCGTCGTGATCGTCCCGGTCCTCACGCTGCTCTACCACGTGGACATCCGCCTGGCCATCGGGGCGAGCATCGTCTCGGTGATCGCCACCTCGAGCGGGGCGGCGGCGGCCTACGTCCGCGACCGGATGGCCAACCTTCGCGCCGGGATGTTCCTCGAGGTCGCCACGACCACCGGGGCGCTGACCGGGGCCTACCTCACGACGCTCCTGCCCGCCCGGTTCCTGTTCGTCTTCTTCGGGCTCATCCTCGGCTACTCCTCGTTCGCGACCTTCCGGCGCCGCCACGAGGACGCGCCGCTCACCGCGTCGAACGACCGGATCGCCAACTACTTCAACCTGCACGGCTCGTACCACGACCTCGCCGAGGGGCGGGAGATCCCCTACAAGGTCGTGCGCACGAAGCTCGGCCTCAGCATCATGTACGTCGCTGGGCTCGTGAGCGCCCTGCTCGGCATCGGCTCGGGGGCTCTCAAGGTACCGGCCATGGACAGCGCCATGCGCCTGCCGATGAAGGTCTCCTCGGCGACGAGCAACTTCATGATCGGGGTGACCGCCGCGGCCAGCGCCGGCGTCTACTTCGTGCGCGGTCAGATCGACCCGATCATCGCCGCCCCGGTGGCCGCGGGGGTCCTGCTCGGGGCGACCGTCGGTGCCCGGATGCTCGGCCGGGCCACCAGCAAGACGATCCGGATACTCTTTGTCGTGGTCCTCGTGGTCATCTCGCTCGAGATGCTTCAAAAGGGGATCCTCGCGTGACCGGCGCGGGTCGAGCGTCGGGCACCCCCGCGGCGAACCCCCCCGACCCGGCCCTGGAAGGGCTCGGACGCTCGGGCGCCCGCCGCGAGCTCACCCCCGCCGAAGCGCGCAGGATGGCCGAGAAGGTCCGCCAGGTCGAGCTCGCGATCAGCCTCGTCCTGCGGGTCGGGGTCGTGGCGAGCGTGCTCGTCGTCGCCGTCGGGCTCGGCCTGATGTTCGCCCACCACGGCTCGTACCTGGCGCTGCGCGGGCCGTTGTCCTACCGGGCGCTCACCTCCGCCTCCACGTCGTTCCCGCACTCGTTCGCCACGCTCGGCCACGCGCTCGCCCGGGGCGAGGGCCGGGGGGTCGTCGTGCTCGGCGTCTTGATCTTGATCCTCACCCCGGTGCTGCGGGTCGCCGTCGGCGTCGTGTCCTTCGCCTACGAGAAGGACACCCCGATGACCCTCGTCACCCTCTTCGTCCTGGTGGTCCTGGTCGGCTCGTTCTTCCTCGCGGGGGCGTGATGGCCGGCGTGCTCGACCGGTCGAGCCCGCTGCCCCTCTGGGCCCAGACGGCCGAGGACCTGCGCCGACGACTGCTCGGCGGCGAGTTCGAGGACCGCTTCCCCACCGACGAGGAACTGACCCGGGCCTACGGGATCAGCCGCCAGACCGTGCGAGAGGCCGTGCGCCACCTCGCCGCCGAGGGCTTGGTCGTGCGCCAGCGGGGTCGTGGCTCGTCGGTCACCCCCCCGATCCTCGAACAGCCCCTCCACTCCCTCTACAGCCTGGCCTCGACCGTGCGCGCCGGGGGCATCGAGGAGCGCAGCGAGGTGCTCGCGGCCCAGCGCCGGCCGGCCACGGCCGAGGCCGCCGCGCAGCTCGCCCTCGACGTCGGGGACGAGGTCGTCTACATCGAGCGGCTCCGCTTCGCCGGAGCCGAGCCCATCGCCTGGGACCGCTCCTCGCTCCGGGCCGACCTGGCCGGCGGGCTGCTCGAGGCCGACCTCTCCTCCGGCGGCCTCTACGAGCTCCTCGTCGAGCACTGCTCCTTGCGCATCACCGGGGGCTGGGAGCGCATCCGCCCGGTCGTCCCCGAGCCCGCCGAGCGCCGGCTGCTGCGCCTGCCCCCCCGGACGGCGGCCTTCTCGATCGAGCGCCTGGCCCTCGTGGGCGAGGTCCCACTCGAGTGGCGACGCAGCCTCATCCGTGGCGACCGCTACTCGCTCGTCGCCCAGTGGCCGCCCGGCACGCGTCCCCGGCCCGACGCCCGGGGCTGAGGACCCCCCCGACCCCACGCGCCAGGGGGGGGTGTTGCGGGCGCCGCCCGTTCCTGATACCCTGGGGGGTATCCAACGGAGGGTCCGGGGGCTGAGAGGGAGCACGTGGCACGCGTCGTCGTCCTCGGAGCGGGGATCTCGGGTCACACCGCGGCCCTGCACCTGCGTCGGGCGCTCGGACGGGCCCACGAGGTGGTCGTCGTCTCGCCCAACCGGGACTGGAACTGGATCCCGTCGAACATCTGGGTCGGGGTCGGGCGCATGAGCGCCGAGCAGGTGACCTTCCCCCTCGCGCCGATCTACGAGCGCAAGGGGATTCTCTTCCACCAGGCGCGCGCCACGGCGATCTTCCCCGAGGGCTCGGACCGCGAGGGCCGCCCCCACGTGGAGATCGCCTCCACCGTACCGGCCCGGGACGGCAAGACGTCGCTCGTCACCTACGACTACCTCATCAACGCGACCGGCCCGAAGCTCAACTTCGCGGCCACGCCCGGGCTCGGCCCCGACGCCCACACCGCCTCGGTCTGCACGCCGGCCCACGCCCTCGACGCGGCGCAGCGGCTCGAGGGCGTGATCGAGCGAGCCCGCCGGGGCGAGCGCCAGCGGGTCGTCGTGGGGGTCGGCCACGGGACGTGCACCTGCGAGGGCGCGGCCTTCGAGTACGCGTTCAACGTCGAGCACGAGCTGCGCCTGGCGGGCGTGCGCGACCTCGTCGAGGTCGTCTACTTCACCAACGAGGCCGAGCTGGGCGACTTCGGGGTCGGCGGGCTGGTCTTCGGCCACGGCGACTTCCAGACCACCTCCCAGCTCTGGACCGAGTCGCTCTTCCGCGAGCGCGGGGTGAAGGCCGTGGTGGGCGCCCACGCCGAGAGCATCGAGGAGGGCGTGATCCACTACGAGCAGCTCGACGGCTCGGAGAACTCCCTCGCGTTCGACTTCGCCATGCTCCTGCCGCCGTTCCGCGGCGCCGGGCTCGCGGCCTTCGACCGCGCCGGCGCGGAGATCACCGACGAGGTCTTCGCCCCGAACGGGTTCATGCGCGTCGACGCCGACTACGCCGCGAAGTCGCCCGACCAGTGGTCGCCGGCCGACTGGCCGTCCACCTACGAGTCGCCGCGCTACCCCAACGCCTTCGCGGTGGGCATCGCCTTCGCCCCTCCCCACGCGATCTCGACCCCGCGCACCAGCCCGCGCGGCACCGTGATCTCCCCCGCGCCGCCGCGCACCGGCATGCCCTCGGGCGTCATGGGCAAGACGGTCGCACTCACCATCGCCGACCGCATCCGCCACGGCGCCGACGTCCGCGCCCGGCGCGCCTCGATGGCCGACATGGGCGCGGCCTGCGTCGCCTCGGCCGGGGTGGGCCTGCGCCACGGCTCGGCGGCGGCGATGACGATGTACCCCATCGTCCCCGACCCCGACCGCTTCCCCGGCACCGGTCGATCCCTTCCGGACACCTTCGGGGAGATCGGCCTCGCCGGCCACTGGATCAAGTACCTGCTCCACGTGCTCTTCATCTACAAGGCGAAGGCTCGCCCCTTCTGGTACCTCATCCCGGAGTAATCAATGGACACCACCCACGACACGATCGCCCGAGCACCGCTGCCCACCCCGCGCACGCTGCGCCGCCGCCAGAACCTCGCCTACCAGACGTGGCGCTTCGTCGCCACGAACCTCCGGATGATCCGCATGGTCACGAAAGGGAGCCACTGATGACCGAACGCAAGGAGAGCGCCTCGCTCGAGACGCTCCAAGGACCCGGCCCGCTGCGCGACGCGGACCAGGCGCGCGCCATCGCCACGCGGCTCAAGCGCGCCCAGGGCCAGATCGGCGCCGTGGTGCGCATGATCGAAGAGGGGCGCAACTGCGAGGAGATCGTCACCCAGATCGCGGCCGTCTCCAAGGCCGTGAACACCGCGGCCTTCACCATGCTCACCTCGAGCATGCGCGAGTGCCTCGCGGAGAGCACCGCCGAGTCCTCGGCGCTCGCTGACCGCCTCCAGAAGCTCTTCTTGAGCCTGGCCTGATACCGGTGCGCGCGGTCATCATCGGTGGCGTGGCCGGCGGCATGTCCGCCGCGGCCCGCCTTCGCCGCCTCCTCGACGACGCCGAGATCGTCGTGCTCGAGAAGAGCGGCCACGTCTCCTACGCCAACTGCGGTCTGCCCTACTACGTCGGCGGGGTCATCAAGGACGAGGACGACCTCCTCTTGCAGACTCCCGACTCCTTGTACCAGCGCTTCCGCCTCGACGTACGGGTGCGTCACGAGGCGACGGGCCTCAACACCGCCCGCAAGCGGGTCAGCGTGCGCGACCTCGACCACGACACGACCTACGAGCTCGACTACGACGTCCTGGTGCTGAGCCCGGGCGCCCAGGCCGTCGTGCCCCCGATCCCCGGCGTCGAGCGCGCGCTGGTGCTGCGCACCGTCGAGGACGTCGAGCGTCTGCGCGACGCGGCGGAGGACGCCCGCACGGCCGTCGTGGTGGGAGGCGGGTTCGTCGGCCTTGAGGTGGCCGAGAACCTCCACCGGCGCGGCATCGACACCACGGTCGTCGAGGCGACCGAGCAGGTCCTCGCCCCCCTCGACCCCGAGATGGCCGAGCACGTGCTCGACGAGCTCGTGCTCCACGGCGTCGCGGTCTATCTGGGCACCGGGGTCGAGGCCCTCGACGCGCACACGGTCACCCTGGCCAACGGGGAGCGCCTCGGCGCCGACCTCGTGGTCGTCGCGATCGGCGTGCGCCCCGAGGTCCGCCTGGCCCGCGCCGCCGGGCTCACGCTCGGCCCCAGGGGCGGCATCGCCGTCGACGAGTACCAGCGCACGAGCGACCCCGCCGTCTACGCGGTCGGTGACGCCGCCGAGAAGTCCGACGCGCTCGACGGTTCGGCGACGCTGGTTCCCCTCGCCAACATCGCCAACCGCCAGGGTCGGGTCGCCGCCGACCACATCGCGGGGCGACCCGTCCGGCCGCGCCCCGCCATCGGGACGGCGATCGTCAAGGTCTTCGGCCTCACGGTCGCGGTGACCGGGTGGAGCGAGAAGCGCCTGCGGGCGGCCGGCCGGCCGGCCCAGGCCATCCACACCCACCCGAGCTCGCACGCCGGCTACTACCCCGGCGCCAAGGGGATGGCGCTCAAGCTGGTGATCGACCCGACCGACGGCGCCATCCTGGGCGCCCAGGGGGTCGGCCGCGACGGGGTGGACAAGCGCATCGACGTCATCGCCACGGCCCTACGGGCCGGGCTGCGCGCCGAGGAGCTCGCCGACCTCGAGCTCGCCTACGCCCCGCCCTTCAGCTCGGCGAAGGACCCCGTCAACATGCTCGGCTACGTCGCCGAGAACGTGCTCTCGGGCCTCGGGTCGACGTCCCAGTGGGACGAGGTCGCCGACCTCCAGTCCGAGGGCACGCTCCTGCTCGACGTGCGCACCGCCCGCGAGTTCACCCACGGCCACATCCCCGGCTCGCTGAACATCCCGGTCGACGAGCTGCGCGAGCGCGTCGGCGAGATCGACGCGGCCGAGGTGCTCGTTATCTGCCAGGTCGGTGTGCGCGGCTGGACCGCGGTGCGCATCTTGCGCGCCCTCGGGGTCGACGCGCGCAACCTCGACGGCGGCTTCGAGACCTGGAGCCGATCGCCGGTGGCGCGCTCCCTGGAGTTCGCCTGAGCCACGGCCGCCGCGCCGCGGCGCGGCGGCGACCGAGTCATCCACCAACCACCAACCACCAACCACCTCCAAAGGAGAAAACCCATGTGCCACCGGACCACCTGCCGCTCGTGCGGACGCCCGACCTGGTCGGGCTGCGGTAACCACATCGAGCAGGCCCTGGCGGGCGTGCCCAAGGCCGAGCGCTGCACCTGCGACGACAGCGGGTCGAGCTCGCGCGGCGGCTTCTTCTCGCGCCTGTTGGGCAACTAGCCGATGTCGGCCGCCGACGACTGGCGAGCGGCCCTCGCCGCCTGGGCGATCCCCGAGGGGATCCTGGCCCAGGCACCCGAAAGCCCGTGGATCCATCCGCCGGCGCTCTTCGGCGTGCCCGAGCGCATCGCCGACAGCCCGAGCCACGCCCGGGCGCGCGAGGCGCTCGGCGACGAGGCCAGCGTGCTGGACGTGGGCTGCGGCGGCGGCGTGGCCGCCATGGCCCTCGTCCCGCCCGCGCGACGGGTGACCGGCGTCGACCACCAGGCGGCGATGCTCGAGATGTTCCTCGAGAACGCGCGCGCTCGGGGGATCGAGTCCGACACTCTCGAGGGCGACTGGCCCGACGTCGCCGACCGGGCCCCGGTCGCCGACGTCGTGACCTGCCACCACGTCGTCTACAACGTCGGCGACGTCGGGCCCTTCCTCAAGGCCCTCGACGAGCACGCGCGCTCTCGGGTCGTCATCGAGATGCCGACCCGTCACCCCCTCGCCCCGATGAACGACGCGTGGCGCCACTTCTGGGGCCTCGAGCGGCCCGATGGCCCGACGCCGGCCCACCTCGTGGCGGTCCTCCACGAGGTGGGCATCGACGCCCACCTCGAGACCTTCGAGTCGACCTCGACCCGTGAGGTCGACCCCGACCAGGCCGTCACCTTCACGCGCGTCCGGCTCTGCCTGCCGGCCTCGCGCGACGACGAGGTGCGCCGGTTCCTCGCCGAGCACCCCGCCCCGACGACGCGCTCGCTCGCGACGGTGTGGTGGGACCGAGCCTGACCCGTTGGTTCCGCCCGCGACCGACGGCGGAGGATCGCGATCGGCCGGCGCGGCGCCGGCGGCCTA
The DNA here is from genome assembly GCA_002255565.1 of Actinobacteria bacterium 21-73-9. Taxonomy (GTDB): domain Bacteria; phylum Actinomycetota; class Acidimicrobiia; order Acidimicrobiales; family RAAP-2; genus RAAP-2. The sequence continues at coordinate 3,863 of NCBE01000001.1, read as the reverse complement.
CTGGCCGGCCCGGCCGTCGACCCGCTCGCGCAGCAGGTCGGCGTGGCCGCAGTGGCGGGCGTACTCCTCGATGAGGTGCACGACGATGTCGCGCACCTCGAGTTCCTCGCCGCGCCAGGGGACGCGCCGGCCGAGGTTCTCGATCCCCGCGAGGACCCCCTCGGCGTGATCGATCTCGGCGTGCCAGGCACCAAAGGCCTCGGCGACACAGCCGGGGTTGGCGAGCGCGCCGTTGAAGTCGGCGTCGGGGTCCACATCGCTCGCGAAGGGGTCGACGACGTCGCGCCCCTCGATCACCCGGCGGAACCAGTGGCACTCGACGTTGGCCGAGTGACGCACGAGGCCGAGCAGTGACAGCGTCGAGGGCGCGACGGAGCGCGCGGCCAGCCCCTCGGGGTCGAGGCCGGCGCACTTGAGCTCGAGGGTCTGGCGGTACGCGCGCAGGTAGCCCTCGAGGGTGTCGCGCTCCCCGCGCCCGGGACGCCCCTCGCGCGGGTCGTCCTCGGGGGCGGCGAACATCCCGTCGGGTCCCATTCGCCTCGCCGGCACGCGCTCCTCGTCCACGGCTCCGAGCCTCGCCGACCGGGGCGGTCCCGTCAAGCGACTCTCCCCGGGTCCCGTCGCAGCGTTCCCTACACTGGTCCCAGCGCTCTCCGAGGGTCATCCGGGTCGGGCGCGGCGCCGGAATGTCCCCTCGGTGGTCGACCGGGCACGTTCGAAGGGAGTGATCAGCATGTTCTTGCGCCGTCCGCTGCGCGAGCTGCTCTTCGACCCGGCGGCCGCCGCCACCTTCTTCTGGCTGGGCGGCGTGGCCGGGGCGGCGGTGATGCTCCTCACCAGCCACTGGCCCCGCGACGCCGTCGTGACGACCCTCGTGGTGATGGCGATCGCCCTGACCGCGACGCTCGTGCGGCGCCTCGTCGGCGAGCGCCAGCCCGCCTGGACGCTCCAGGTCGACGCGGCGCTCGCGACCGGCCTCGTGAGCGTGGTCCTCGCGGTCGCCCCCTACGGCTACAACGCCTTCGCGATCTTCTACGTGTGGATCGCGCTGTACTCGTCGCTCTACTTCACCCGGCGCCAGACCGTTCTCCAGATCGTCCTGGTGGCCGGCGCCTACGCGCTGGTGCTCGCCAACGGCCCGGCCGTGGACCGGCCCTACGCGTCCTGGCTCGCCGTCGTGGGAACGTGCGCGACCTTCGCGGGGCTCACCTCGACGCTCGTGAACGTGCTGCGCACCACCGCGCGCCAGGACTCCCTGACCGGGGTCGCCAACCGGCGGGTCTTCGACGAGCGCCTGGCCGAGGAGATCGAGCGGGCCCGCCGCTCGCGGGTGCCGCTGTCGGTCATCGCCCTCGACGTCGACGACTTCAAGGGCGTGAACGACCACCGGGGCCACCTGGCCGGCGACCGGACCCTCGTGCGCCTCGTCGAGGGGTGGCGGGCCTGCCTGCGGCGCGCCACCGACTTCCTCGCCCGCCTGGGCGGCGACGAGTTCGCCGCGATCGTCCTCGACGCCGACGCCGACCAGGTCCGCCAGCTCGTGGAGCGCCTCGGCGCCGTGACGGCCGACGGGGCGACCGCCTCGGTGGGCACGGCGACCTGGGACGGCGCCGAGAGCGCGGAGGACCTGTTTCGCCGGGCCGACGCCGCGATGTTCGAGGCGAAGGCGGTGCGCAAGGCGCGCCGGGCCCCCTAGGGCGCGGGCTCACCCCCCTCGGGCGGCCCGAGCTCGACCACGCGCTGGCCCGCGGCCACCTGCTCGCCCGGCGCGACGAGCACGGCCGTCACCCGGGCGTCGCGCGGCGCCACGACCGCGTGCTCCATCTTCATCGCCTCGACGACGAGAAGGACGTCGCCGCCGGACACCGCGTCGCCCGGCGCGCACCGGACGCGGGTCACCGTCCCGGGCAGCGGGCTCACGAGGTCCGCGGCGCGCCCGGGGTCGCCCGCGCCCCCGGCCGGTCTCGCGGCGCCCGTCGGGGCGCGAGACACCGCGGTGACCTCGCCGTCGAGCCACACCTCGGTCGCCCCGGGGGCCTCGACCGTGACGACGTGGTGCACGACGCCGTCGACCTCGAGGAGGTGCCCGGTCGCCCCGTCGCCGGCGTCCTCACCTCGAGCGCGCACCCGCACCGGACCGAGGAGCGGGCGGGCGTCGTCGGGCGCGCGCACCGACACCTCCGCGCTCTCGGGGGTGCCGCGCACGGTGACGACGAGCTCGCCGGTCCCCCCCACCACGACGCGCACGACGGCCTCGGCGACGCCGCCGGGCCGCCAGGCGCCCCGGGCCGTCCACACCGGGTCCCCGCCGGACGTCGCGGCGCGCGCGACGCTCGCCAGGGCGTAGGCGACGGCCGCGAGGGGCCGGTCGACACCCTCGAGGGCCTCGCGCGCGACCTCGTCGGTCACCCGGTCGAGCAGGCCCGTGTCGAGCCGTCCCTCGACGACCTCGGGTCGGGCGAGCAGGCGGCCCAGGTAGGCGAGGTTCGTCGAGAGGCCCGCCACGCGGGTGGCGCGAAGCGCCCCCTCGAGCCGCCCGAGCGCCTCGGCGCGGTCGGCGCCGTGGGCGATGACCTTGGCGAGGAGCGGGTCGTAGTGGGTCGAGACCTGCGCGCCGCGCTCGATCCACGAGTCGACGCGCACCCCGGCGCGCTCGGGCACGTGCACGTGGGTCACCCGGCCCGAGGTCGGGAGGAAGGCGTGCCCGGGGTCCTCGGCGTAGAGGCGGGCCTCGATCGCGTGACCCCTCAGGACCACGTCGGCCTGGCCCAGGCGCAACGGCTCGCCGGCGGCCACCCGGACCTGCTCTTCCACGAGGTCGAGGCCCGTGACGCACTCGGTGACGGGGTGCTCGACCTGGAGCCGCGTGTTCATCTCGATGAAGTAGTACTCGTCCTCGCTCCCGACCGGCACCAGGAACTCGACCGTGCCGAGGCTCACGTAGTCGACGGCACGGGCCGCCTCGAGCGCCGAGCGCAAGAGGGCCTCGCGCAGCCCCGGCGCGAGGCCGGTGGTCGGGCACTCCTCGACCACCTTTTGGTGACGGCGCTGCAGGGTGCACTCGCGCTCGCCCAGGTGGATGAGGTGACCGAAGGCGTCGCCCAGCACCTGCACCTCGATGTGGCGGGTGCGCCCGAGGAAGCGCTCCACGAAGAGCCGGGGGTCGCCGAAGGCCGCTCTCGCCTCCCGGGCGGCCACCGGGACCGTGCGCGCGAGCCCGTCGAGGTCGTCGACGACGTGCATCCCCTTGCCCCCGCCCCCGGCCGACGGCTTGATCACCAGGGGGAAGCCGACGGCCTCGGCGGCCGCGCGCAGCGACGCCTCCGCGTCGTCCTCGAGGGACCGGCCCGCAAGCGTCGGGACCCCCGCGGCGCTCACCCGCCGCTTGGCCTCGACCTTGTCGGCCATGGCGCGCATCGAGGACGCGCTCGGCCCGATGAAGGCGATCCCGCGCCCCCGGCAGGCCTCGGCGAAGTCGGGGTTCTCCGAGAGGAAGCCGTAGCCGGGGTGGACGGCGTCGGCCCCGAGGCGCTCGGCCGCGTCGAGGACGGCGTCGACGTCGAGGTAGCTCTCGGCCGCCGGCGCCGGGCCGAGGGAGGCGGCGACGTCGGCGTCGCGCACGTGGCGGGCCCCCCGGTCGGCGTCGCTGTAGAGCGCGGCCACCGAGACGCCCATCGCGCGCAGCGTCGCGGCGATGCGCACGGCGACCTCGCCGCGGTTGGCGATAAGGACCCGGCGGAACATCACATCCGAAAGACGCCGTAGGCGGTGGGCTCGATCGGCGCGCCGGCGCACGCCGCCAGGGCGAGACCGAGCACAGTGCGCGTCTCGACGGGGTCGATGACCCCGTCGTCCCACAGCCG
>NCBE01000166.1 GCA_002255565.1 Actinobacteria bacterium 21-73-9 | reverse complement strand
CGTCTCGACCAGGGTGTCGGCCTACCTCGAGCGCTACGGCGAGCCCGACAAGGCCGCCTCGGGGCTGGCCGAGCGCGACGCCTGGCCCGTGCCCTACTGGCACGGCGACGCCGCGATGGCGACGATGGCCCTGCTGCTGCTCGTCGAGGAGGCCGGGCTCGCCGCGGGCCTGTGGGGGGCCTTCAGGAACGTCGAGGCGGTGCGACGGTGGGCGGGGCTGGGCGACGACGAGCTCTTCGCCACCGTCTTCGTGGGCCGCCCCGACGGGCGGGACCGGCCGTCGGCCTCCCTCGCCCGCCCGGTGCCGACCCGCGCCGAGCGGGTGCGGCGCGCACCCTAGCGCGACGCCCGTCGCACCAGGAACTCGATCAGGGTGCGCGTGCTAAAGGCCGTCCCGCCCTTGGTGACGTAGCCCTTGGCGCCGTCGGAGCGGGCCGGGCCCGCGATATCGAGGTGGGCCCACGCCCGGCCCTTGGTGAAGCGCTGGAGGAAGAGTGCGGCGACGATCGTGGCCGCGACCCCCGGGCGGCCGATGTTCTTGAGGTCGGCGACCTCGGAGTCGAGCGCCGTGGCGTAGGTGGACGCCAGCGGCAGGCGCCACAGCGCCTCACCGCTCGCCGCCGAGGCCGCGAGCAACTCCTCGGCGAGGGCGTCGTCACTGGCGAACAGCGCGCCGATCTCGTCACCCAGGGCGACGCGCTGGGCCCCGGTCAAGGTGGCCACGTCGACGATGGCGTCGGGCTCCGCCTCGGCCGCGAGGCCGAGTGCGTCGGCGAGGATCAGGCGCCCCTCGGCGTCGGTGTTGAGGACCTCGACGGACGTGCCGTCGCGGGTACGCAGCACGTCCCCGGGCTTGAGCGCCTGGTCCCCCGGGAGGTTCTCGGTGAGCGGGGCGATCGCCGTCACCGACAGACGCAGGCCCATCTGGGCCGCCGCCGCGAGGGCCGCCATCACGACCGCCGAACCGGTCATGTCGGTCTTCATGGCCATCATGGCCTCGGCCGGCTTCAGCGAGAGCCCACCGGAGTCGAAGGTGACGCCCTTGCCCACGAGCACCACGTGGCCCCGCGAGGCCGACGCGGGCGTGTAGGTCGCGCGCACCAGGCGCGCCGGCTGGGCCGAGCCGAGGCCGACGCCGAGGAGTCCCCCGAGGCCCTCCTCGCGGATCCGCGACTCGGTCCACACCTCCACCGAGACCCCGTCGAGCACGCTCAGGCGCAGGTCGAAGGTGCGGGCGAGCTCCTTGGGCGTGAGGTCCCCGGCGGGCGTGTCGACGAGCCGCTTGGCCCAGTTGGCGGCGTCGGCGACCACGACCCCGCGCGCGACGCCGGCGACCACGGCGTCGTGCACCGGGACTGACGGCAACGGAGTGGAGAGGGCCACCACCTCGAGCGTGCCGTCGGTCTCGGGCCGCTTGAAGCGGTACGAGGCGAGGACCGCGCCCTCGACGAGGGCGCCGGCCACGCGCGCGGGGTCAACGAGTCCGGTCACGGCGAGCAGCGCCGACGCCGTGCCCTCCCCGGCCAGGCGGGCGATCGCCGCCCCGGCCAGGCGGTAGCCGTCGGGCTCCTCGAGCGAGGCGCCCACCGAGACGAGCGCCACCGCCGGGCCGCTGGCCGCGCGCAGCACCGCCGACGTGCCGGGCGTGGCGCTCAGCCCGCGCAACTCGCACCACCCGGCGTCGAACGCGCGGGGCAGGTCGACCCCGCCGACGCGCCCGGGCACCGACCCGTCGAGGCGAACCCCGTCGGTGGCGACCGTGACGGGCACGGCGACGAGATCGGCCACGAGGGCGTCCTTCAGGGCGACGACGCGAGCGGTGCGGGCCATGGTGCTCTCCTTGTGATCGGGGGTCGACTAGTCCCCGGCGCGGGCGGTGCGATGGTGGGGTCCCTCGGCGAAGCGCGCGAGCGCCCACACGAAGTCGCTCAGTCGGTTGAGGTAGGCGCCCACGAAGGAGCCCTCCACCCGGTGGGCGACGGCCACGCGCTCGGCCCGGCGCACGACCGTTCGGGCCACGTCGAGGGCCGCCGAGAGGTGGCCCTCGCCGGGCACGACGAACTCCCGGGGCATCTCGGTCGCGGCACTCAGCCGGTCGATCTCGGACTCGAGCCGCTCCACCATCGCGGCCGTCACCTTGGTGGCGCCGTCGACCAGTTTGCGCCGGTTCGCCTCGGAGGTGGCGACCTCGGCCATCAGCACCCACAGGTCGCGCTCGACGCTCACGAGCAGCGCGTCGATCTCCCCGCCGCGCTCGGCCCAGGCCCGCGCGACTCCCAGGGCCGCCTGGGCCTCGTCGACCGCCCCGTTGACCTCGATCGGGGCGTCCGTC
>NCBE01000165.1 GCA_002255565.1 Actinobacteria bacterium 21-73-9 | reverse complement strand
CGCCGGGTCCTGCGCGAGCGCGCCGACGAGCTCTTGGAGTTTGCGCGCCTCTCGGAGCGCGCCGACAGCAAGGTCGACGACCTCTCGGGGGGGATGAAGCGACGTCTCACGATCGCCCGCGCGCTCGTCAACCGACCCGAGCTGCTGATCCTCGACGAGCCCACGACGGGCCTCGACCCCCAGGCGCGCCACCTCCTCTGGGAGCGCCTCTACCGGCTCAAGCGCGAGGGCGTGACCCTCATCATCACGACCCACTACATGGACGAGGCGGAGCAGCTCTGCGACCGGCTCGTCGTGATGGACAACGGCACGATCGTGGCCGAGGGCGCGCCACGCGAGCTCATCGAGCGCCACTCCAGTCGCGAGGTCGTCGAACTGCGCTTCGGCACCGACGCCCACGAGCAGATGCACGACGCCCTCGCACCCTTCGCCGAGCGCGTCGAGGTCCTGCCGGACCGGGTCCTGCTCTACGTCGACGACGGCGACGACGCCCTGCGCGCCGTCCACGGGGCGGGACTCGTCCCGGTGAGCGCGCTGGTGCGGCGCAGCTCGCTCGAGGACGTCTTCTTGCGCCTGACCGGGCGCACCCTGGTGGACTGATGACGGCGATTGAGCCCCGACTCGGCTGGGCGCGCTGGCGGCGCAGCTGGTGGTACCACGCGGTCTTCTACGCCCAGACCTGGCGTGGGTCGGTGGTGAGCTCGGTGCTCTTCCCGATCTTCTACCTCGCCTCGCTCGGGGTGGGCGTCGGCCACCTCGTCGCCCACCACCACGGCCTCGTCGAGGGTCAGAGCTACCTGCACTACATCGCCCCGAGCCTGCTCGCCACCACGACGTTCCAGCTCGGCGAGGGCGAGTCCCTCTGGCCGGTCCTCGCGTCGGTGAAGTGGATCCGGGTGTACCACGCCGCCGCGGCCACCCCGCTCGAGCCCCGCGACATCCTCTACGGCAAGCTCAGTTGGGTCGTCACCCGCTCGTTCGCGACCGGGGTCGTCTACACCGCGATCATCGCCGCCTTCGGCGCGGTCGAGTCCTGGTGGGGCCTCACCCTGCCCTTCATCGGCGCCCTCATCACGCTGGCCTTCGCGGCGCCGCTGACGGCCTACGCCGCGCGGGTCGAGAGCGACGCCTCCTTCACGATGATCTACCGGTTCGCCTTCGTGCCCATGTTCCTCTTCTCGGCGACCTTCTACCCGATCTCGGCCTACCCCGGCTACCTGCGCCCGGTCGTCCAGCTGGTGCCCCTCTACCACGGCGTCGCCCTGGTGCGCGCGGCCGCCTTCGGCCAGGGCGCCGTCGCCGCCCAGCTGGGCCACGTCGCCGTGCTGGGCGCGATCGCCCTCGCGGGGATCGCCTGGGGGCGGGTGACCCTGCGTCGACGGTTGGTGGACTGATGGCGACCCGCGTCCTGCCGGCCTTCGGCTCGCGCCGCTCGATCCGCATCTTCGAGCGCAACTTCTACGCCTACCGCTCGCAGTGGCTGATGTTCGTCTCGGGCTTCTTCGAGCCGCTCTTCTACCTGCTGTCGATCGGCATCGGGTTGAACCACCTCGTGGGCGAGTTGCCCGTGGGGGGACGACTCGTCAGCTACGCGACCTTCGTCGCGCCGGGGATGCTCGCGACCTCGGCGATGAACGGCGCGGTCATCGACTCGGTCTTCAACCCGTTCTTCCGCCTGAAGATCTCGCACACCTACGACGCCATCCTCTCGACGCCGCTCGACGTGACCGACGTGGCCCTCGGCGAGGTGTGGTGGGCGCTCTCGCGCGCCGCCTTGTACGCGGCGTCGTTCATCGTGTGCATGGTGCTGCTGGGCGACGCCACGAGCTGGTGGGTCGTCCTGTGCTGGCCCGGCGCGCTGCTCACCAGCCTGGCCTTCACCTGCGTCGGGCTCGCGGGGTGCACCTACGTGCGCAGCTGGCAGGACTTCGACGTCGTGACCCTCGTCCAGCTGCCCCTCTTCCTCTTCTCGGGGACCTTCTTTCCGATCACCCTCTACCCCCGGTGGCTCGGGGCGATCGTCTCGGTGTCCCCCCTCTACCAGGCCGCGGCCCTGCTGCGGGGCCTCGCGACCGGCCAGTTCGACGCCCTGATGATCCTGCGCGCCGGCTACCTGGTCGCCCTGGGGCTCGCCGGGCTCTGGCTCGCCGCCCGTCGCTTCCGGGCGATCCTCGCGCCCTAGGAGACTGTTGAACAATCAAGATCGAGATTTGGGCGCGCGATTCTTGTTGGACTGATTTGACCTCGAGGACGATGTGAAGCCGTCTTAGAGCACGACAGCGCGTAGGTCTACGTCGTCGCTTTGGGAAAGTAGTTCCAAAGCGACTAATTCATCAGTC
>NCBE01000086.1 GCA_002255565.1 Actinobacteria bacterium 21-73-9 | reverse complement strand
CAAGGTTGTTCGATCCGTCGAACGACTGGGGGGCCGCCGGATCGGGTATCTGCTTCACGCACACCACGATGTCCATGCCCAGCAATCTAGCCCTTACCGGCCAGTACCCCCTCGGCGAAGGAGGGCGAGGCCCCGGGCCGGCTCGTCGGTGATGACGCCCTCGACCCCGAGCGCGCCGAGGGCCATGAGCTCGGCCTCGGCGTTCACCGTCCAGACGTTGAGCGCGAGGCCGAGCTCTCGAGCGAGCGCCACCCCGGGTCCGTCGACGAGGGCGTAGGAGGGGTTCAGCCCGTCGAGCTCGAGGACGTGGGCCTCGGTGAGGGCCCCCGCGAGGGGCCGGCCCTCGACGAGCCAGGCGACCGCGACGTCGGCCCCCGTGGCGCGCACCCGCGCGCAGGTGGCGAGGTCGAAGCACGACACGACCGGCCGGCGCTCGAGCCGGGCCCCCTCGACCTCGGCCAGGACGGCCGCGACGAGCGCCCCCGAGTCGTCGTAGACGACCTCGCCGGGCTCGCGCGCGTTCTTCACCTCCACGTGGGCGACGACCCCCCGGGTGAGCTCGAGGACCTCGGCGAGGGTGGGGACCCAGTCGGGTAGCTCGGCGCGGGGGGTGAGGCTGATCGCCCGGCCCTCGACCAGGGGGTCGTGGTGGACGACGAGGGCCCCGTCGCTCGTCGGGCGCACGTCGAACTCGATCCCGTCCACCCCGAGGGCGAGGGCGGCCTCGAAGGCGGCCACCGTGTTCTCGCGGGCCCGGAGGTGCTCGCCCCGGTGGGCGACGACCGCCGTCACCGCCGCCGCCGGGGGGTCGACGCCGGTCCCGCGAGGGACGAAGTGCCCTTGTGGGCGCGCCCGGTCACCAGTAGACTTCCTTTTCGGCATTCGCGCCCGTCGCGAGCCTCAACCCCCCAGAAAATAGAGGATTTCCCCCCCATGACGTTGATGTGGAATCGGACCCACGCCTGGGACGACGCCGACTGGCGCGCCGAGGCGGCCTGTCGCAGCTACGAGCCCGAGCTGTTCTTCCCGGTCGGCACGACCGGCCCGGCCACCGACCAGATCGAGTCGGCCAAGAGCCTGTGCACCCAGTGCCCGAGCCAGAAGGCCTGCCTCGAGTTCGCCCTGGCGACCAACCAGGAGTCGGGCGTGTGGGGCGGCACCTCGGAGGACGAGCGGCGCAAGCTGCGCAAGCAGTGGCTGGCCGCGCGCCGTCGGGCCGCCCAGATGGCCCAGGCCGCCCAGTCGATCCGCTAGGCCTCACGTCCCCGTAGGGGGACCCGCACCCGGGCGTAGGTCCCCCCACCCTCCTCGGGCGCTATCGAGCGCATCTCGATCTCGCCGAGCAGCTGGTTGCGCATCAGGTCGCGCACGATCGAGAGCCCCAGGCTCGTGGGCGTCTCGAGCGAGAAGTCGGGGCTGAGGCCCCGCCCGTTGTCGCGGATCTCGACCGTGGCCGTGTGGGCGCTCCGGCGCAGGTGGACCGTGACGATCCCCGCCGCGGTGCGCGCCTCGGGGGCGTCGCTGAAGGCGTGCTCGACCGCGTTGGTGAGGAGTTCGGTCAGAACCAGCGACAGCGGGGTGGCCACGTCGGTGCTGAGCACGCCCAGCTCGCCCTCGACCACGATCTCGGCCGGGTGGTAGGCGAGCGCGGTGTCCTCCACCAGGGCGACGATCGACTGGACGATCTCGTCGAAGTCGACCTCCTCGCCCGGCTCGAGGCTGAGCGCCTCGTGCACCACGGCGATCGAGCGCACCCGCCGCTCGGCCTCGAGCAGGGCGGTCCTGGTCTCCTCCTCGTCGCTGCGCCGGGCCTGGAGGCGCAACAAGGAGGAGATCGTCTGGAGGTTGTTCTTCACCCGGTGGTGCACCTCGCGCACCGCCGTCTCGCGGTTGAGGACCATCCGATTCAGGTGGCGCAGGTCCGACACGTCGCGCACGAGGGTCACGACGCCGGTCACCCGGCCCTCCTCGACGAGGGGTACCCCGTGGACCTGGATCGCGACGTCGGGCCCGACGTCGACCTCCTCGAGGGAGGGCAGCCCGAAGTCGCGCGCGCGCTCGAGCGCCCGGATGCGCAGACCGAGCTCGGCGAAGGTCGCCCCGGTGGGCGCGGCGTAGATGCCGAGCCGGTGCAGCGCGTTCACGGCGTTGGGGGTGGCGAACTCCACCCGTCCGCGCGCGTCGAGCAGGATCACCCCGTCGCCGACCCGCGGCAGGCCCGGCCCGGCGACGTCGTCCTCGCGGAAGGGGAACGTCCCGTCGCTCACCATCGTGCAGAGCCGGGCGAAGATCGAGAGGTAGGGCACCTCGAAGACCGAGCCGCCGCCGCGCGCGCCCTGGAGGCGCACGACGGCCCCGACGGTGCGCCCGCCGTAGCCGACGGGCACGGCCCAGGTCGCGAGCGGGCCGTCCTCGCCCGAGCGGGCCGTCTGGCCGACGGCCCGCTCGCCCGCGAGGGCGCGCGCGACCAGCGGCCACTGCGCGACGTCGTGGGCCGTGCCCACGAGGTCGTCGGGGATCGACGTGGTGCGGTTGTTGGGGCGGGTCTGGGCGAGCACGAGGAGCCGCCCGTCGCGGGCCCGCGCCATGAGCAAGAGGTCGCTGAAGGCGAGGTCGGCGAGCAGCGACCACGACGCCGTCAGTCCCGTCAGGTGCTCGATCGCGCCCGACTCCAGCCCGGTGGAGGCCGCGAGGTCGCTGAGCGTGGCCACGGCTACGCGCGCAGGTCGACCATCTCGCGCCGGCGCGCGCGGTAGCTCGCGAGCCGGGTGACCCCGCGCGCCTCGAGCATCGCGGCGAGGTCGCCGGCGCGCTCGCCCACGCGCTCGAGCCCGTGGGCGTCCGAGGCCGTCGTGAAGGTGAGGCCCTTCGCCACGAGCCGGTCGAGGAACCCCTCAGCGGGGTACTGCTCGGCGACGGGCTTCTTCCAGCCGGCCGAGCTGCACTCGAGCGAGACGTCGACCCGGGCGGCCGACTCGGCCATGGCGTCCCAGAGGGGCTCGGGCGTGGCGACGCGGTAGCCGGCCACCTTGATGAGGTCGGGGTGGGCCAGCACGTCCACGCTGCGCGTCGCGCACAGCTCGTCGAGGGCCTCGGCGTAGCGGCGCCAGCTCTCGTCGACGTCGCGCACGGTCCACTCGTGCATGTTGACCTCGTTGTCGATGTCGTCGAACTGCCAGGTGCCGAGCCAGTGGACCGAGCCGATGAGCACGTCGAAGGGGTACTGGGCGAAGAGCTCGGCGACCTCGGCCATCTGGCCCCGGTAGTAGTCGACCTCGAGGCCGATCTTGACGGGCAGGCCCTCGTCCTTGGCTCGCTGGGCGAGGGTGACGTACTCCTCGAGGGAGTTGCGCGCGTGGAACTCCCAGTAGGCGGCCATGGTGGCGCTCGTGGGCTCGTGGCCCTGACGCTCCCAGAAGTCCCCCACCACCGCGCGCACGTCGGCGAACCGGTGGGCGTGCTCGGTGAGGGCGAGCTCGCTCACCCCGTTCGCCCGCGCCCGCTCGCAGTAGTCGGCGATCTGGTCCAGGCGGAACCAGACCGAGCTCTCCTCGTGGGGCCAGAGGTGGAGGTGGTAGTCGAGCACCTAGACGGCGCCGAAGCCGACGACGCGATCGCCGTGGGCCGGGCCGAGCTCCACGAAGGCGATGCGCGCGACCGGCACCCCGACGCGCCGGCCCCGGCGGTCGGTCAGCCACAGGACGCCCTGGCCGGCGAGGGCGGCCTCGACGTCCTTCATGATCGCGTCGTGGTCCGTCTCGGCGGGCAGCTCGACGTCGAGCTCCTTCATCGACTGCACGATCCCGATGCGAATCTCCATTGGTCCCTCTCCCATCACCAGCGAATCCCATGCTAGGGCGCCCTGGCACAATGGGGGTCGTGAGCGAACCGGTCTCCGAGCGCGCCCGGCGGTGGGCCGCGACCATGGGCGGCTACGCCGGGCCCGACGGCGCCACCGTCGCCCACGGCGACTCTCGCGCGGTGATCGGCGCGCGCCTCGGGCCCGCCCCCGCCCTCTTCGGACCGCGCGAGGAGCGAGAGGGGCTGATGGACGAGGCGCTCGCGCCCGGGGCGACGCGCTCGAGCGGCGCCGGGCGCCGGGCCTGGGCCGAGGAGCCCGACTACTGGCGCACCTGCTTCGAGCGCGACCGGGACCGGATCCTGCACTCGAGCGCCTTTCGCCGCCTCGCGGGCAAGACCCAGGTCTTCATCTTCCCCGAGGACCACATGCGCACCCGGCTCACCCACGCCCTCGAGGTCGCCCAGGTCGCCACCGGCGTCGCGCGCCCCCTGGGGCTCAACGTCGCCCTGACCGAGGCGATCGCCCTCGGCCACGACTGCGGCCACGGGCCGGGCGGCCACGCCAGCGAGGAGGCCCTCGACCCCTTCGTCGAGGGCGGCTTCGACCACGCGGTGTGGGGCGCCGACGTGGCGCTCGCCTCGCTCAACCTGTGCGAGGAGACCCTCGACGGGATCCGCAACCACTCCTGGTCCCGCCCCGCCCCCTCGACCCCCGAGGGCGAGGTCGTCTCGTGGGCCGACCGCGTCGCCTACGTCTGCCACGACTTCGAGGACGCCGTCTCGGCCGGGATCGTCACCGAGGACGACCTGCCCCGGGTGGTGAAGGAGAGCTGCGGGCGACGCCGGGGCGCCCAGCTCGGCGCCTTCATCAACGCCCTCATCGACACCTCGCGCGCCAGCGGCGTCGTGGGCATGGACCCCGAGCACGCCGAGGCGCTCGCCGCCTTCCGCTCCTTCGACTACGAGGCGATCTACCTGCGCCCGGCCTCCCAGCGCCAGGCCCAGGCCGTCGTCGCGATGCTGCGCGCCCTCGTCGAGCACTACCGCGCCCACCCCGAGCGCATCCCCGACCTCGCCGGCGCGGCGCCCCTCGACGAGGCGACGGCCCTCTCGGCCGCGGTCGGCTACGTGGCCGGCATGACCGACCGCTTCGCCTGCCGGCGCGCGATGGACGAGCTCGGCTGGCCCGAGGAGCGCCTCCCGAGCGGGCTCGACCGCTAGGGCCGGGCCGCCGAGAGCAGGTCGAAGCCCGGCGGGGGGCCGCCGCGCATCCAGTCGAGGCGCGACTCGGTCGTGCGCAGCGCCAGGCGCTCGTGGGTGAGGATCCAGAAGCGCTCCTGCTCGACCGCACTCGCCACGGCGTCGGCGACCTCGGCCGCGTCGATGCCGGCCGCGACCGCCTCGCGGGCGATCCTCTGCGCGCCGGCGGCGAAGGCGTCCTCACCCGGGACCCGCAGCTCGGCCGGCATGTTGCGGGCCGACTCGGCGATGCGGGTCCGGACGAACCCCGGACAGAGCACCGAGACGTGGACCCCGGGCGCGCGCAGACCGAGCTCGTGGAAGAGCGACTCGCTGAGCCCCACCACCGCGAACTTGGTGGCGCAGTAGGCGCCCATGCCGGGCACGCCGCCGAGCCCGGCGGCCGAGGCGGTGTTCACGACGTGGCCCTCGCCCCGGGCGACGAAGTGGGGCACGAAGGCGTTCACCCCGTGGACGACCCCGCGCAGGTTGACGTCGATGACCCAGTCCCAGACCCCGGTCGGCGAGCCGACGGTCGGGCCGCCGCCCACCCCGGCGTTGTTGAAGAGAAGGTGCGCGCCGGCGAACTCGGCGAGCGCCGCCTCGCGCAGGGCCACGACGTCGTCCTCGCGGCGCACGTCACAGGCGAGGCCGAGGACCCTGGCCCCCGCGGCGCGCAGCTCGGTGACGGCCGACTCCAGGGCCCCCCTCTCGACGTCGCCGAGCACGAGGTTCATCCCTCCGGCCGCGAGGCGGTGCGCGGTGGCGAGGCCGATCCCGCTGGCCCCCCCGGTGATGACGGCGGTGCGCCCGGCGAGCTCCACGGCGTCCTCCTAGACGAGTCTCAGCTCCTGACGGTAGACGCGCGCCGGCCCCTGGGCCGCGATGCGCGTCGCCAGCTCGACGAACGCCCTCGCCGCCTCGGTCTCGGGGGCGGCCACCACGACGGGCTCGCCGACGTCGCCGCCCTCGCGCAGGAGGGGCTCGAGGGGGATGGCGCCGAGGAGGGGCACCCCGAGCGAGGCCGCGAGCGAGGCCCCGCCGCCCTCGCCGAAGATCCGATAGCGCACACCGTCGTCGCCGGTGAACCAGCTCATGTTCTCGATCACCCCGCGCACCGCGAGCTTGAGCTTGCGCGCCGCGAGCGCCGAGCGCTGGGCCACGCGCTGGGCGGCCGCCTGGGGGGTCGTCACCACGTACATCTCCACGCGCGGCACCACCTCTGAGAGCGTGAGGGCCACGTCACCGGTGCCCGGGGGCATGTCGACGACGAGGAAGTCGGGCTCGTCCCACCAGGCCTCGGTGACGAGCTGGCCGATCGCCTTGTGCAGCATCGGCCCGCGCCAGATCACCGGTTGGTCGTCGTCGACGAAGTAGCCCATCGAGAGGCACCGCACCCCGTGGACGAGGGTCGGGATCACGATGTCGCCGAGCACGATCGGGTCGCTCGCCGCGCCGAGCATCTTGGGCAGGGAGAAGCCGTAGACGTCGGCGTCGAGCAGCCCGACGCCGTAGCCCTGGGCCGCCAGGGCGATCGCGAGGTTGAGCGAGACCGAGGACTTGCCGACCCCGCCCTTGCCCGAGGAGATCCCGAGCACCCGGGTCGTGGCGTCGCGCGCGAGGAACCGCGGAGCCGGCGCCGCGTCGTGGCCGTGGCCGTCGCCCGACCCCCCCGCGGCCATCGAGCCGCGCAGGTAGTTGCGCAGCGTCAGGCGCCCCTCGTCGTCCATCGTGCGCACGCGCACCTCGGCCCCCGGGGCGAGGGCGGAGATCGCCGCGCGCAGGGCGTCGAGGTGGGGCCAGTTGGTCACCGGCAGCACGAGCTCGACGACCGGGTGGCCGGAGGACTCGTCGACCCCGCCCACGAAGCCCAGCTCGCCCAGGGGTCGCACGAGCTGGGGCTCGACGAGGGCGGAGACGGCGCGGTGGAGGTCGGCTGGGGTCACGGGGGTCCTTCGACGTGGCCCCGCAAGGTTAGTGTCGGCGCGCGCGCGCCACCCGTAGACTCGGGCCGTGAGCCGAGTCGAGCACGACGTCGACCCCGCGCTATTCACCGCGACGGTCACGAGCCTCACGCACTCCTTCGGCGACTCGACGCGCCGCAAGGTCTACCTCTACCTGCGCGCCCACCCCGGGGCCACGGCGGCCGACCTGGCCGCCCACTGCGAGGTCCACGCCAACGTCGTGCGCCACCACCTCGAGCGACTGACCGAGGGCGGCTACGTCACCTTCGACAACGTCCGACGCACCACGGTGGGCCGGCCGGCGAAGGGGTACCGCGTGGTCGACGAGTCGGCCGTCCTCGACGGTCCGGTCCGGCGCGACGCGATGCTCGTCGCGCTGCTGGAGCGGGCCCTCGAGCACCTGGGCCTCGAGGCGGCCGAGGTGCTGGCGCGCGAGGTCGGTCACGAGTACGGCCGCACCCTGGTCGAGACGTGCGGGTCCCAGGACTCCGCGAAGAGCGTGCGCGAGGCGATGGCCTCGATCGCGGGGCTCCTCACGGCCCACGGCTTCGCCGCACGCGCCGACCTCGAGGGGGTCTCCCCGTCGGTCACCTCGGACAACTGCCCCTTCGGCGCGGCCGCGCGCGAGCACCCGGTCTTGTGCGCGATGGACCGCGGGCTCATCACCGGCATGCTCGAGGCCCTCGGCACCACCAAGGTCGAGGTCACCCTCACCTCGAGGGCCCTCGGCGACGAGGCCTGTCGCGTGACGGCCTCGACCTAGGGGCGAAGCCCGAGGGCCGCGAGGAACGGCCGGGCCACCGCGAGCTCGCCCGCCGAGGGGTGCAGGGCGAGAAAGACCCGGAACTCGCGCAGCGCGAGCGCGCGCCCGTGGGGCGTCGAGTCGGCGACGATCGCGTAGTAGAGCCGTGGCGCCGGGTCCCTCGGGTGCTCGTC
>NCBE01000164.1 GCA_002255565.1 Actinobacteria bacterium 21-73-9 | reverse complement strand
CGGGTGCGCAGCGAGGAGACGTCGCTGCCGGCGTCGGGCTCCGAGACGCAAAAGGCCGCGAGCTTCACGTCGTCGGGGGTGCCGTAGCACTGGGGGACCCACTCCACTTGCTGCTCGGGGGTGCCGTTGGCGACGATGCCGGCGACTCCGAGCGAGGTGCCCATGAGCGACATGCACAGACCGGCGTCACCCCAGGCGAGCTCCTCGAGCGCGATCATGAGCGACAGCCCCGTCGGGTCCGCGAGGGCGCTCATCATGAAGTCGAGCCCGTAGATGCCGATCGCCGCGGCCTCTTCGATGAAGGGCCAGGGCGTCTCTTCGCGCTCGTCCCACTCGGCGGCGATGGGGCGCATCTTGTCGAGGGCGAAGCCGTGCACCCAGTCGCGCAGCGTGACCTGGTCCTCGTTGAGGTCCATCGAGAACTCGCCCATCGCCACCTACTCTCCACTGGGGTTACTCACGGGTAACCAACGCTAGCAAACCGACCCGGACACGACGAGGCGGCCGCCGGAGACCGACGGCCGCCTCGGAGAGCGCTCTAGGAGAAGACGACGCGCTTGGCGAGCGGTCCGCGCTCGCCGGCCTCGATGTCGAACTCCACCTTCTGACCCTCGACGAGCGTCCGACGGCCGTCGCCTTGGATCTCGGAGTAGTGGACGAAGACGTCGGGCTGGCCCTCGACGGCGATGAACCCCCACCCCTTCTCGTCATTGAACCACTTGACGGTTCCTGCGGCCACCGGGGCCTCCTTACATCACGCTTCTCGGCCCACCTCGGGCCTGGAGGGAACCACGACGGCAACCTCGCGGACCACGCTACCTGAGCCGCCCGCGCGCCCACAAGACGTTTAGGCCCGCCGAACCACCGTCCCGGCGGGGCCGTCCTCGACCACCCACCCCCGCTCGACGAGCTGGTCGCGAATTCGGTCAGCGTCTCCGAAGCGGCGCTGGGAGCGGGCGGCGTCGCGCTCGAGGACGAGCCGGCGGGTGACGTCGTCGACCTCGTCGGTGCCGGCGCGCAGCCCGAGCCCCATCGCCCCGAAGAGGGTGTTCACCGCCTGGGCGAGGCGCCGGGCGGGGCCGTGGCGGGCCTCGTCCTCCATCTGGTTGGCCGCCGTCACGGCCTCGAAGAGGTCCGCGACGGCGAGGGGCGTGTCGAGGTCGTCGTTGAGCGCGGCGGCGACCCGCTCGTAGAGGTCGTCGGCCTCCTCGGCGAAGTCGTGGCGGTCGTGGCGCTCGAGTCGGTCGGGCCCAGCGAGGGGCGCGAGGTCGAAGCGCCGGGCGAGGGCGTCGAGGCGCGCGAGGGCCCGCTCGGCGTCGGCGATCGTCGAGGGGTTCACCTCGAGGGGCGAGCGGTAGTGGCTGCGCAGCACCAAGAGCCGGTACGCCCGCGGGTCGGTGCGCGCGGCGAGGTCGGCCAGCGAGGTGAAGTTCCCGAGCGACTTCGACATCTTCTCGCCGTCCACCACGACCATCCCGTTGTGGTCCCAGTGGCGCGCGAAGGACCGCCCGAGGGCGACGGCCTGGGCCCGCTCGTTCTCGTGGTGGGGGAACTTGAGGTCGAGCCCGCCGGTGTGCAGGTCGAACCCCTCGCCCAGGAGGTCGAGGGACATCACCACGCACTCGGTGTGCCAGCCCGGGCGGCCCTCGCCGAAGGGGGCGGCCCAGGACGGCTCGCCGGGCTTGGCGGCCTTCCAGAGGGCGAAGTCGAGGGGCGAGCGCTTCTCGTCGCTCACCCCCACCCGGGCCCCGGCCCGCAGGCTCTCGAGGGGCTGGCCGGCGAGCAGGCCGTAGTCGCGCACGCTGGTGACGTCGAAGTAGACCCCGTCGCTCGTGCGGTACGCGGCGCCGTGCTCGAGGAGGGCCTCGATCAGCTCGACCATGCCGCCGACGTAGTCGGTGGCGTGGGGCACGTCGTCGGGCCGGGCCACCCCGAGCCGGGCCATCGCGGCCCACCACTCGGCCTCGCACTCGGCGGCGACCGCGGATTCGGCGCGCCCCTCGGCGCGGGCGCGGGCGATGATCTTGTCGTCGACGTCGGTGATGTTGGTGACGAAGTGGACGCTGAGGCCCTGGTAGGTCAGCCAGCGCCGCAGCACGTCCCACACGAGGGTGAACCGGCCGTGGCCGAGGTGGGGCGGGCCGTAGACGGTGGGGCCACAGACGTAGATCGAGACCCGTCCGGGGTCGCGCAGGTGCAGGTCGCAGACCTCGCCGCGCGCCGAGTCGAAGAGGCGGATCACTGCTCTAAACTACGCCACCATGCCCGATCAGCCCACGGCCTACCGGGTCCCCGACAAGCCGACGGTCTGGAGGCGGTGTGGGGCGCGGCGTGGGACGCCGAGGGCGCCTACGTCTTCGACCGGGAGGCGACCGAGGCGACGATCTACGCGATCGACACGCCCCCGCCCACCGTCTCGGGCACCCTGCACCTCGGCCACGTCTTCAGCTACACCCACGGCGACCTGATGGCCCGCTTCTTCAGGATGCGCGGGCGCGACGTCTTCTACCCCGTCGGCTGGGACGACAACGGCCTGCCGACCGAGCGCCGGGTCCAGAACTACTACGGGGTGCGCTGTGACCCCTCGCTCCCCTACGACCCCGACTTCTCGCCCGACGAGACCTCCGCCGACGGGCGCACACCGGTCTCGCGGCGCAACTTCGTCGAGCTGTGCACGCGGCTCACGGCGATCGACGAGGAGGCCTTCAAGGGCCTGTGGAAGTTCCTCGGGCTCTCCGTCGACTGGACCCTCGAGTACTCGACGATCTCGCCCCACGCGCGCGCGATCTCCCAGCGCGCGTTCCTCGAGATGCTCGAGCGCGACGAGGTCTACGCGAGCGTCGCGCCCACCCTCTGGGACGTCGACTTCCAGACGGCCGTCTCCCAGGCCGAGCTCGAGGACCGCGAGCGCCCCGGCGTCTACCACCGGGTCGCCTTCGCCCGGGTCGGCGCCGAGGGCACCGTCGAGATCGAGACGACGAGGCCCGAACTCCTCCCCGCCTGCGTGGCGCTCGTCTGTCACCCCGGGGACCCCCGCTACGCCGACCTGGTGGGCACGGCGGTGCGCACCCCGCTCTTCTCGGTCGAGGTGCCGGTCGTCGCCCACGAGCTCGCCGACCCGGAGAAGGGCTCGGGGATCGCCATGGTCTGCACCTTCGGCGACACGACCGACGTCACGTGGTGGCGCGAACTCGAGCTGCCGACGAGGGCCCTCATCGGCCGCGACGGGCGCTTCCTCCCCTGCGACTTCGCCGACCCGGCCTTCGCGTCGGTCGACCCCGAGGCGGCCAACGCCCACTACGGCGAGCTCGCCGGGCGCACCGTCGCCCAGGCGCGCGCCGTGGTCGTCGAGCGGCTGCGCGAGGGCGGGGCCCTCGTGGGCGACCTGCGCGAGATCACCCACCCGGTCAAGTTCTACGAGAAGGGCGAGCGGCCCCTCGAGATCGTGACCAGCCGCCAGTGGTTCGTGCGGACCCTCTCGAACCGCGAGGCCCTGCTCGCCCGGGGCGAGGAGCTCGACTGGCACCCCGAGTTCATGCGGCATCGCTACCGCTCGTGGGTCGAGGGGCTCAACGTCGACTGGAACATCTCGCGCCAGCGCTTCTTCGGCGTCCCCTTTCCTCTGTGGTACCCGGTGGGCGAGGACGGCGAGGTCGACCACGACCACCCGATCCGTCCGGCGCTCGCCGACCTGCCCGTCGACCCCTCCTCCGACGCCCCCTCCGGCTACGCCGAGGACCAGCGGGGCCAGCCGAGGGGGTTCGTCGGCGACCCCGACGTCATGGACACCTGGGCCACGAGCTCGCTCTCGCCCCAGATCGCCGGCCGGTGGGGCACCGACCTCTTCCCCCGCCTCTTCCCCTTCGACCTGCGCCTGCAGGCCCACGAGATCATCCGGACCTGGCTCTTCTCGACGGTGGTGCGCGCGCACCTCGGCCACGACAGCCTGCCCTTCTCCCACGTGCTGGTCTCGGGCTGGGTGCTCGACCCCGAGCGCAAGAAGATGTCCAAGTCCAAGGGCAACGCGGTGACCCCGCTCCCGCTGCTCGAGCGCCACGGCGCCGACGCCGTGCGCTACTGGGCGGCCCTCGGGCGTCCCGGCACCGACACGGCCGTCGACGAGGGCCAGATGAAGGTCGGCCGGCGCCTCGCGATCAAGATCCTGAACGCCAGCAAGTTCGTCCTCGGCCGGATCGAGCCCGGCGCCGACTACGCGGCCCGGGACGTCACCGAGGCGCTCGACCGCGACCTCTGCGCCCAGCTCGACGCGCTCGTCGTCGAGGTGACCGA
>NCBE01000163.1 GCA_002255565.1 Actinobacteria bacterium 21-73-9 | reverse complement strand
CGCCCGGGCAGGCGCACGACCTCGACGGAGTGGTGTGCGAGCGCTCGGCGACGGGCCCACTCGGCGAGCAGCTGGGCGGCGCGTTCGAGGTGGCCGGTCTCGGCCCAGTCGGGGTCGAACTGGGGGGAGAGGGAGGGAATCGTCCCGAACTCCATCAGCGCGTCGAGGGCGGAGCGTTCGAAGTCGGCGAGGGTGAGCAGCGGCATGGATGCGAGGCTACCGGGCGCGTTCGAGCTCGACGGCCCGCCAGCAGTACCACGCGACCTCCGAGCGCACCCCGGCGAAGGGGTCGCCCAAGGGGCGCAGGGCCCGCTCGGTGACCGGCTCGTCGAGGCCGTGCAGGAGGCTCCAGCCGTGGCGCACCCCGAAGTCGCCGGTCGGCCACACGTCGGGTCGCCCGAGGGTCTGCATCAGGTACATGTGGGCGCTCCAGACGCCCAGCCCGCGCGCGGCCACGACCTCTCTCGTCACGTCGGCGTCGCTCATCGCGCCGTGGCGCGCGAGGGCGAGCCGCCCGTCGAGGGTCCGCTCGGCGAGGTCGAGCATCGCGGCGGCCTTGGCGTGGGAGAGCCCGACCGCGCGCAGGTGGTCGTGGCCCGCCGCGAGGATCCTCTCGGGGGTGACCTCGTCCTCGCACAGGGCGACGACCCGGGCGTGGATCGTCGCGGCGGCCTTGGTCGCGAGCAGCTGGTAGGTCACCGAGCGGGTCAGGCTCGCGAAGCGCGCGGCCACGGGCGCGGCACGCCGGCGCGGGGGCGGTCCGACGCGGCGCACGAGGGCCCGAAAGGCGGGGTCGACGCGCCCGATCGTCCGGGCGGCCGTGGCGGGATCGGGTCGGGGCACCCTCGAACTATGGCAGAGGGGTGCGACGGATATAGACGCCCTCGGGCGGGCTCTCAGCCGACTCGACCACCTGGTGCAACAGCGCGGCGATCGCCCGCACGGGTGCCGCGGGGAAGCCGTAGCGCCGGGTCGCGAGCACCACGCGCCGCTTGGCGATGTTCTCGATGGCCAGAGCCACGAAGTTCGTGCGCAGGTGGGGCGAGAGCATGGTCGCGGGCAGGATCGACGGGCCGTGCCCGTCGAAGGTCATCGAGGCGATGGTGCGCAGGCCGTCGAGCTCGACGCGCGCGCTGAGCGTGACGCCCGCCGCCCGGGTGGCGTCGTCGATCTCGCGGCGGATCGGCGTCCCGCTCAAGGGCAGGAGGAGCTCGTGGCGCGCGAGCGTCGGCCAGGCGAGGGGGAGGGGCTCGCGGGTCAGCGGGTGGTCGCGCGCCGCGATGACGACCAGGTCCTCGATGAACAGGTCGCTCTCGGCGAGTTCGGCCGACTGCACGGGCCAGGCGAGCACGGCGAGGTCGAGCTGGCCGTTGACGAGTCGGGGCTCGAGGGCCGAGTTCGTGCCCTCCGAGATGTGCAGGACGATCTTCGCGTAGCGCCGACGCAGGCTCTCGAGCAGCAGCGGCACCACCCACCGGCCGGCGGTGCCGATCATGCCCAGGGTGACCACGCCCGCGACGTCGGCGTTGAGCTCCGAGACGTCCGAGGCGATGGCGCGCACCTCGCTCAGGATGCGCCGGGCGCGCTCGACGACCACCGCGCCCGACTCGGTGAGGGCTCCCGACGCGCGATCGACGAGGGCCGTGCCGAGGTCGGCCTCGAGGCGGGCCACGCGGTGCGAGATGTT
This sequence comes from Actinobacteria bacterium 21-73-9, assembly GCA_002255565.1. Taxonomy (GTDB): domain Bacteria; phylum Actinomycetota; class Acidimicrobiia; order Acidimicrobiales; family RAAP-2; genus RAAP-2. Next base: position 719 of record NCBE01000163.1, on the reverse strand, counting down.
CGACTGCACGGTCCCGAGCGCGTCGGCGGCGCGCGAGAACGTCCCGTTGTCCGCGATGCCCACCAGGGCCTCGAGCTGGCGGAGCTCCACCATCGAAAGTATAGATGCTAGGTATCTGCACTATGCGCTTGCAAGATACTTCGAGGGACGCCATACTGGTGCTCGCCTAGTTCACCCGAGTCCCCCCCTTCGGGTGGAGCAAAGGTTTTGCAAGAGGACCAGCCTCCCCCCGGCTGGTCCTCTTGCGTTTTTACGGGCTTGTTAGCGTGATCTCCATGGCGCGTCCTCGAACCTCCCCGTGGCTCGCCGAGCGTGCCGTGCTGGCGGTTAATCGCCTCTCTCGGGTCCTGGGACGCGGCCAGGGCACGGTGATCGGGGGGCGCGCCGGACTGGCCCTGGACCCGACGCTGCTGGGCGAGCTCGCGCGGGGACGCACGGTGGTGCTCGTCTCGGGCACCAACGGCAAGACCACCACGACCGCCCTGGTGGCCGCGGGCTGGGGAGGGCCGGTCGCGGTGAACGACACCGGCTCGAACATGGTCCAGGGTCACGTGGCCGCTCTGGCCGGCCGCCCGGGTGTTCCGGCCGCCCTCGAGGTCGACGAGTCCTGGCTCCCGGGCATCGCGGCGGCCACCCGTCCGGCCGTGGTCGTGCTGCTCAACCTCTCGCGCGATCAGCTCGATCGCGCCAGCGAGGTCCGCCGGGTCGCCCTGCGCTGG
>NCBE01000085.1 GCA_002255565.1 Actinobacteria bacterium 21-73-9 | reverse complement strand
GCCGATCAGGGTGAGGATCTCGGCGATCGCCGAGGTGGCCCGTGGCTCCGAGTAGGCCGGGATGAGGTCCAGCGCACCCATGTCGGCGTCGAACCGGGCGATCTCCTCGGCGGCCAGGTCGAGGTAGTGGACACCGAGCTCCCGGGCCTTGCGCAGGATGTCGTCGTCGACGTCGGTGACGTTGCGCACCACGCGAACCTCGTGACCGTCGTCGCGCAGCCGACGGGTGAGGACGTCGAAGGCGAGGTAGACGAAGGCGTGGCCCAGGTGGGCCGCGTCGTAGGGGGTGATCCCGCAGCTGTACATCGCCACCGGCCCCGTGGGAGTCATCGAGGCGACGGCTCGGCGCGCCGAGTCGTAGAGTCGCATCACGCCGATAGGCCCCGGAAGGCCAGGTAGCTGTGGGCCCGGTGGCGGATGTTGATCGAGACGCACACCGCGGTGAAGGCCTCGACGGCGCTGGCCAGCGACATCGTGCCCACCTCCACGGCGCGCAGCCCGGGCATCGCGTCGATCAGCTCGACGACGCTCGCGCGCGCCGCGGTGTCGTCGCCCACGACGGCCACGTCGGCCTCGAGGCCGCTCGCGAGGTCCTCCATCTGGGCCGCCGGCAGGTGGTGGAAGGCGCCCACGACCCGGCTCTGGGGAAGCGCCGCGGCGATCTGGGCCGCCATCGCGCCCCGGGGCGGGTAGAGCGGGACGACCTCTTTGCCCTCGCGGGTGAGCGCGTTGACCATCGAGATCACGACCTTGCCCGCGAGGGGCTCGCGCAGCGCGCGCACCGTCGCCACCGCCGAGTCCCACGGGGTCGCCACCACCACGAGGTCGCAGTCCGCGGCGCCGGCGTTGTCGGCGCCCTCGATCGCACCCGACCCCGAGGGGAGCGACGCCGCCACCTCGCGCGCGCGCCCGGCGTCGCGCGAGCCGACCACGACCCGGTGGCCGGCCGCCGCGAGGCGCACCGCCACCCCCCGCCCGGCCGGACCCGTACCCCCGAGGATGCCCACACTCTGTGATGTCACGTCCACCCCCGCTTCACTAGGCCCGGCAGTACGCTAACAAGATGACGCTCCTCGACGATCACCGCCTCCTGGTCACGGGGGTCCTCACCGACGACTCCCTGGCCTTCGCGATCGCCCGGCGGGCCCTCGAGGAGGGGGCCGTGGTCGCCCTGTCGAGCTTCGGCCGAGGGATGTCGCTCACCCGGCGCACCGCGCGCAAGCTCACCGAGGTGGGCGAGGTCGGCGAGGTGATCGAGCTCGACGTCACCGACCCGGCCCAGGTCAGCGCGGCGGCGGCCGAGCTCGACGAGCGCTTCGGGCGCCTCGACGGGCTGGTCCACGCGATCGGCTACGCCCCGCCGAGCTGCCTCGGCTCGGGGATGTTCCGCGCGCCCTTCGAGGACGTCGCGACGGCCCTGCACGCCTCGACGTACTCGCTGGCCGCCCTCGTGGGCGCGTTGCGCCCCCTGCTCGCGCGCTCGAGCGCGCCGGGCGGCGCCTCGGTCGTCGCGCTCGACTTCGACGGGTCGCGCGCCTACCCGCAGTACGACTGGATGGGGGTCGCCAAGGCGGCCCTCGAGTCCCTCGGGCGCTACCTGGCCCGCGAGGTCGGCCCCGACCGGGTGCGCGTCAACATGCTCGCGGCCGGCCCGCTGCGCTCGATCGCGGCGAAGTCCATCCCGGGCTTCTCGCTCTTCGAGGACACCTGGGCCGACCGCGCCCCGCTGGGCTGGGACGTGAACGACACCTCGGTCGTCGGCGACGCGGCGGTCGCGCTGCTCTCGCCGCTCCTGCGCGCGACGACCGGCGCGATCCTCCACGTCGACGGCGGCGCCCACGCCATGGGCTAGGCGCCCTGGGTCGCGAACTGGGTCTCGTAGAGGTCGAAGTACAGGCCGCCGCGCGCGTGGAGCTCCTCGTGGGTGCCGCGCTCGACGACCCGCCCGCCGTCGACCACCAGGATCTGGTCCGCCCCGCGGATCGTCGAGAGCCGGTGGGCGATCACGAGCGAGGTCCGCTCGGCCATCGTGGCATCGAGGGCCCGCTGGACGGCGGCCTCGCTCTCGGCGTCGAGGTGGGCCGTCGCCTCGTCGAGCACCACCAGGCGTGGCGACTTCAACAGCAGTCGCGCGATGGCCACGCGCTGCTTCTCCCCGCCCGAGAGGCGGTAGCCCCGCTCCCCCACCACGGTGTCGAGCCCGAGCGGTAGGCCGTCGACCAGGTCGGAGATCTGGGCCGCGCCGAGCGCCGAGCGCATCTCCGCCTCGGTCGCGTCGGGCTTGGCGAAGAGCAGGTTGGCGCGCAGCGTCTCGTGGAAGAGGTGCGCGTCCTGGGTGACGACGCCGACGGTCGCGTTCAGCGACGCGAAGGTGGCGTCGCGCAGGTCCACGCCGTTGACCGTGATCGACCCCGCGTCCACGTCGTAGAGCCGGCTCACCAGCATCGAGAGCGTCGTCTTGCCCGCGCCGCTCGGGCCCACGAGAGCCGTCATCGTGCCGGGCTCGACGACGAAACTCACGTCGAACAACACCGGCGTGCGCGGGGTGTCGTCCAGGCGAGCCACCGCCTCGAGCGAGGCCAGCGACACCTCCTGGGCCGCGGGGTAGGCGAAGTCGACGTGATCGAGGACGAGGCGCGCCGGCCCCGCCGGAATCGGGCGGGCGCCGGGGCGCTCGGCGATCATCGGCTCGAGGTCGAGGACCTCGAAGACGCGCTCGAAGCTGACCATGGCCGACATGAAGTCGATGTTGAGGCTCGACAGCTGGGTCAGGGGGCCGTACAGGCGCCCGAGGTAGGCGGTCATGGCGACGACGGTGCCCACCGCGAGGGTGCCGCGCACCGCCGCCACGCCGCCGAAGCCGTAGGCGAAGGCCGTCGCCAGTGACGCGGTGAGCGAGAGGGCCACGAAGAAGAAGCGCTGGTACGTGGCCTGGCGGACCCCGATGTCGCGGACCTCGCCGGCGCGCCGCTCGAAGAGGAGCCGCTCCTCGTCCGGTCGGCCGAAGAGCTTGACGAGCATCGCGCCGGCCACGTTGAACCGCTCGCTCATCACCGTGTTCATCTCGGCGTTGAGCTCCATGCCCCGTTGGAAGAGCGTCCCGAGGCGCCGGCCCACCCGGCGCCAGGGCAGCAGGTAGAAGGGCACCAGGACCAGCGAGACCAGCGTGATCGGCCAGCTCAGCACGAACATCACCGTGAGCACGATCACGACGAGGATGACGTTGCCCACCACGTTCGAGAAGAGGTCGGTGAAGGCCTGCTGGGCCCCGATGACGTCGTTGTTCAACCGACTGATCAAGGCGCCGGTCTGGGTGCGCGAGAAGAACGCCACGGGCATCTTCTGGACGTGTTCGAACACGGCCGCGCGAAGGTCGTAGATCAGCCCCTCGCCGATCACCGCCGAGACCCGCCGCTCGACCATCTGGAGGCCCGCGTCGAAGATCGCGAGCCCGGCCGTGACGCCGGCGAGCCCAACGATGAGCCCGCTGCGGTGGCGGTAGATGCCGTCGTCGATGATGGCGCGAAGCAGCAACGGCGACACCGACGAGACGACCGCGTCGACGATCACCACGGCGAGGAAGAGGGTCATCAGGCGCCGGTAGTGGCGCCCGAAGCGCAGGATTCGCGCGAAGGTCCCGGGCTTGATGCGGTGCTCGAGGAGGCTGCGGTCGCGCCGCGCCGAGCGCATTCCGGCCCAGCCGGCTCCGTGCATGCTCATCGCGCCCCCTTCGGGGGCTCAGTGTAGGAACCCCGCGCGTCGGCCGGTGCGCTCAGCCCACCAGCGCGCTCGTCATGATGAGCCCGCCGAGGCACACCATCACGGTCGCCCCGGCCACGCGCAGGCGCACCAACCGCCGCGCCGAGCCCGACAGCCACTCGCGCGCGGTGCCCGCGATCAGCCCCCAGGTCGAGTCGCTGCAGAAGGCCATCACCGAGAACAGACCGCCCAGGACGAGCAGCTGCAGGGTCGCGCTGCCGCGCGCGGGCTCGACGAAGTGGGGGAAGACGGCCGCGAAGAAGACGAGCGACTTGGGGTTGAGGATCCCCACGGTGAACCCCTGACGCACGATCGAGGGTGCGGTCGGCTTGGTGCCCTCTCGCTGGGCCATCGCGGCCGCGTGCGCGTGACGGTGGCGGTAGGCGCCGATTCCGAGCCAGACGAGGTACAGGCCCCCGGCGAGCTGCAGGCCGACCGAGAGCGGGTGGGACCGGCTGAGCAGGGGCCCGAGGCCCACGGCCACGACGGCCGAGAGCACGAGGGTGCCCAGCGAGTTGCCCAGCACCGTGAGCACGGCCACCGTCCGGCCCCACGCGACGCCGCGCGCCAGGGTGAAGAGCACGCTCGGCCCGGGCACGATGATGATCGCCATCGAGGCGACGACGAAGGTCACGAGGCGCGCCGGGTCGATCACGCGGTCCTCACGGTCGTCACACGCCACCCGGTCATGGTCGGACCACGGTACCGGGCGCGGGTGAACTCAGGCCAGGGGCCAGACCGGCGAGCGCAGCGCCAGCTCGGCGAGCGCCTCGGGGGCGAGGGGCCGCGCCAGGTAGTACCCCTGGCCCCGCTCGCAGCCGAGCAGGCGCAGGCCCGAGAGCTGCTGGGCGTTCTCGATGCCCTCGGCGGTGACCGTGAGCCGCAGCGCGCGGGCCATGGCGATGATCGCCTCCACCAGGGTGGTGTCCTGGTCGTCGAGGCCGAAGCCCCGGATGAAGCTCCGGTCGATCTTGAGCTCGTCGACCGGCAGGCCCTTCAGCCGACCGAACGAGGAGTACCCGGTGCCGAAGTCGTCGATCGAGACCCGCACGCCGAGGTCCTTCAGCTGACCGACGAGCAAGGTGAAGCTCTGGTTGTCCTCCATGAGGACACTCTCGGTGAGTTCCAGGACGACCCGGCCGGGGTCGACGCCGCTGTCGAAGAGGGCGACCTTCACAACGTCGGCGAGGTCGGTGGTGAGCAACTGGCGAACCGAGACGTTGATCGACATCGAGAGCGTGAGCCCCCTTTGGTCCCACCGGGCCAGCTGCTCGATCGCCCTCGCGACGACCCAGCCCCCGACCTCGCCGATGAGGCCGAGCTCTTCGACCAGCGGGATGAACTCGCCCGGGGAGACCTCGCCCAGCTGCGGGTGGCGCCAGCGTAAGAGGCCCTCGACGCCCGAGAGGGTCCGGCTGCGCAGGTCGACGATGGGCTGGTAGTGGAGGTAGAACTCGTCGCGGTCCTGGGCGCTGAGGAGGGCGTCGAGCAGCGAGGTGCGCCGTCGCGCCGACTCGCACAGTGCCGTGTCGAACAGCTCCACCCGGTTCGAGCCGGCCGCGCGCGAGCGCTCGGCCGCGGCGTCGAGGTCGCGCAGCAGAGACTCGGGCGACAAGTCCGCCTCGCTCATGACCGCGCCGGCGCTCACGCTCAGGAACTGGGGCTTCAGCGGGCTCTCGTAGGGCTGGTGGATGGCCCTCAGCGTGTTGTGCACCCGCTCGACGAGGAGCTCCGCGCTCGCCACCGAGGCGCCCACGATGACGAAGTCGTCGTCCGAGACTCGTGCGGCGAAGCTCTCGGGAAGGATATTCGTCACGATGCGCACCGCGACCTGGCGGATGAGCTCGTCCCCCTTCTCGTGCCCCAGGGTCGCGTAGATCAGCTTGAAGTGGTCGAGGTGCAACAGCGCCACGCCGAAGGGCTTGGCGTGGCGGCGCGACTCGCCCAGGGCCAGGGTCAGCCGGTTGAGCAGCATCGACTTGTTGGGCAGCCCCGTGAGGGCGTCGTAGTAGTCGTAGTAGTCGAGCTGCTCTTCGATCCGCTTGCGGTCGGTGATGTCGGGCATCTGGACTAGGTAGTAGAGGGGCGCACCGTCCTCCTCGCGCATGGTGGCCACGTACATCGAGGCCCACGCGATGGTGCCGTCGGGGCGCAGGAACCTCTGTTGGTCGAGGCTGAGGTCGTCCCCGTCGACCAGGCGGGTCGCCGCCTCCTCCCAGAACGTCTCGTCCTCGGGGTGGGTGAAGGTGATCCAGGGGTGTCCGACGATCTCCTCGGGTTCTTGACCCCACATCCGGGCCAGGGCCGCGTTCACGTGGCGGAAGATCCCGTCGAGGTCAACGATGGCCGTGGGCACGCCCGAGCGCCCGTAGAGGTTGTCGAAGTCGGGTACCCGGCAGTCGGCTCGGCCCGTGAGGGCCGCGAGGAAGTCGCGCACCTCGGCATCGCTCTGCAGGGGCAGGGGCAGGGTATGTCCGGTGACGACCTCGTAGACGTAGCCGCGCCCCTCGGGATGGCGCGTCACGTACCCCCCGCGGACGAGCTCGGCGACGATCCCCTGGGTCGCCCGCTCGCTCAGCCCGAGGGAGTCGGCGATCTCGCGGATCTTGATCCGGTCGTCGCGGGCGATGAGGAGCAGAGCCGCCCCGTGGTTCGAGAGGAGGCGCAGGTCGTGGGTCGTTGTCACCATGGGGGATCAATCGCTATCGGGGCCCGGCCCTCGGGCACTCGACCAAACTACGGAAGGAGACTTCGCCCTTCGAGAGCCAAACGTCCTACTCGGGGCGCAACCTGCACCATTTTTCGTTAGTCAAAGTTCACTAGATGTTCCATACCGGATCTATAGAACGCCCGTCGCGCCCCAATTCGCCCTCAGAGGCACCCTCGGGCTTGGCACACTAGATACCGCCCCCCCCCCGCGACCAGAAGAGGTGCCCGAGAGAATGCGCGCAGCGCCGCCCCACCCCGCCGAGGCCCGCGGACGGGTCGAGCGGCGCCCCCTCGACCTGATCAACTCGCCCGGCGCGGCGCGTTTCGCCCACGCGGCCCGCGTGGCCCGGGCCGCCTCCGAGGTGCCCCACGCCCCCGTGGACGGGGCCCAGCGAACGAGGGAGCGGTGACTCTGCACGAGGACCGCGGGCGCGCCGAGTCCTTCGGCGGGGCGGCCGAGCGCTACGACCGCTCCCGTCCCGACTACCCCGCCGCGCTGTTCGACGCCGTCCTCGGAGACGACGCCGGCGCCTTGCGCGTCCTCGACGTCGGCTGTGGCACGGGGATCGCGGCGCGCCAGATGGTCGCGCGCGGGGCGAGGGTCCTCGGGATCGAGGTCGACGCCCGCATGGCCGAGGTCGCCCGTGCCCGGGGGACCGAGGTCGAGGTCACCCCGTTCGAAGAGTGGGACCCGCGAGACCGGCGCTTCGACCGGGTGACCGCGGCCCAGGCCTGGCACTGGGTGGACCCCGTGCGCGGCGCCGACGTGGCCGCGACGGCGCTCGAGGTCGGGGGTCGCCTCTGCGTCTGGTGGAACGTCGCCCAGGCGCCACCGGCGTTGCGCGCACTCGTCAATCCCGTGTACGCGCGCCTCGCCGCCGAGGCCCACGCCTTCAGCGTGCTGCTCGGCTCCACGGCGCGCCAGACGCCCTTCGGGGTCGAGGCCGCGACGGCGGCTCTCGAGACCTCGCCCCACTTCTCGGCACCCGCGGTGACGACCCTCGCCTGGTCGCGGCGCTACACGCGCGACGAGTGGCTGGACCAGCTGCCCACCCACAGCGACCACGCCCGACTCTCGCCCGAGGTCCTCGGCCATCTCCTCGACGCGGTCGGGGAGGCGATCGACTCGCTGGGCGGTGGATTCGAGATGGCCTACACGACGACGCTCGTGAGCGCCGAGCGCCGAGCGCCCTAGTCCCCCGTCGCCTCCAGGAGCGTGCGAAGCGCCACGAGCACCGGGTCGTCGGGGTCGCCCGTCGACGCGCCGTCCACGGCACCGGGACGAGGGTCCGTCTGGCGGATCGTGAGACGGGTGCCTCCAGGGAGGTCCTCGAGCTCGTAGGCCATCGTGACGCGGTGCTCCGGGCGATCCTCGAGGTCGCCGCGCGGCGCGAAGAGGGTGTAGGTGACCAGTCGCGGCCGCTCGAAGACGACCACGGTCCCCCACTGGGCGAACACCCGCCCCTGCCACTCGCTCGTGAAGCGCACGGGCGAGCCCGGGAGTGGGCGCTACAGGACTCGAACCTGTGGCCTCAGCCGTGTGAAGGCTGCGCTCTAACCAACTGAGCTAAGCGCCCGGACTCACCATCCTACCCCCTCGCCCCTCGAGGACCCCGTGTCGCGCGCAGTAGCCTTCACGCGTGCTGAGAAACGCCACCGCCACTGGCCGAACCCGACGCGCGAAGCGCCCGTCGATGGCGCCGCGCGAAGCGATCCTCGGCCTCGACACCCTCGAGCGCAAGCTGAGCGTCACCCTCGGGCTGATCGCCCTGGGCTTCGGGATCTTCTTCTTCGTCCAGTGGGCGACCAACGCCAAGATCGTCAAGTCCGCCAAGCCGCTCGCCCACAACGCGTGCCCTGCCGGCTATCACTACCTCGCCTCGTCCGGGCTCTGTCAGCAGAGCTCCTACGACCGCGGCGCGTGGCTGTTGCAGTTCATCGTGGTGATCGTGCTGGGCCTCGCGATCCTCTACACCGCGTGGCGAAAGAAGCGCGCCGGCGTGGCGACCTTCGCCCTCCTGCTCGGCCTCTTCCTCGGGGTCGCCGGGCTCGGCGTCGTGTTCTTCTTCTTCGGCGCGTGGCTGATGCTGCGCGCGTACCGGCTCCAAAAGTACGGCGACGCGACCTGGAAGGGATCGAACCGGGTGGCCCGGGAGATGGCCGGGGCCCGGCGTAGCGGTCGCGCGTTCAGCCCCGCGACGGTCGAGGCGTCGAGCACCGAGGCCGCCCCCGCCCCGCCGCGCACCGCGGCGCCACCCGCGCCCTCCAAGCGCTACACGCCCAAGAAGCAGTCGCGCCGCCGCTAGGCCATGGGACTGGGCCTGGACTACCCGACCGCGTGGGGTCGCGGCTACCTCGCGCGCGCCGCCCGCGACCTCCTGCACCGCTACGTCCTCGCCCCCTACGCGCGCTTCCTCTCGACCCTCGAGGTCCGCGGAGTGCAGAACCTCGAGGGCGAGGGGCCCTTCATCCTCGTCGCCAACCACGTCAGCCACGTCGACACGGTCCTCGTGCTCACCGCCCTGCCGGACCGGCTGCGCCGGCGCACCGTGGTGGCCGCGGCCATGGACAGCTTCTTCATGTCGCGCTCGACCGCCTTTCGCACCGTGCTCGCCTTCAACGCCATCCCGGTCGACCGGCTCAAGGTGAACCGGCGCAGCGCCCAGCTCGCCCTAGAGCTCGTCCAGGACGGCTGGAACCTCCTCATCTACCCCGAGGGCGGACGCTCCCCCGACGGCCGACTCCAGGAGTTCAAGGGCGGGGCCGCCTACCTGGCCGAACGCGCGCGCGCGAGCGTCATCCCCACCTACATCCACGAGTCGGGTTGGCTGAAGGGGCCGCACTACGCGAAGGCCCCCCTCTACACCGAGGCCCCGAGCCAGGGCCGCCACCACGTGGTGGTGACCTTCGGCGAGCCGCTGCGCTGCGGGGAGGACGAGAACATGCGCCGCTTCGGCACCCGCATCGAAGACGCCGTCGCGCGCCTCGGACGAGAGGTGAGCGGCGATCCCGACTACGGCGTGGCTCGGCCCGAGCCGACCGAGCCCGGCGACGACGCCGAGCCCGAGGCCTAGGGTCCCAGCCGGGCGCAGCGCTCGGCGTAGAGCCGGTCGGCGACGCTCGCGAGGGGCTCGAGTTCCTCGCCGAGGACTGCGGCCAGCACCTCGTCGGCGAACCAGGGGTTGAGGGCGAGCACCGGCCCGTGGGCGTAGGTGGCGAAGACGCGCTCGGTGACAAAGCCGTCGTGGCGCCCGTCGCTGCCCCGTCCCCGCACCACCTCGCCGAGGGCCACCACGCCGGGGGCGAGCCTCGTCACCCCGCCGTGGTTCTCGAAGCCCACGAGCAGCCGTCCGCCCACCCGCACCGCGAGGTCACCCACGCTGCGCCTCGCGCCGCGCAGCGTCGTCGCCGCGACGAGCCCGACACCGTCGTGGCGGTCGTCACCCTCGACCGCGAAGCTCGTGCCGAGCACCTGCAGGCCGGCGCACACGGCGAACACCCGCGCGCCGTCCGCCACCCGGGCCGCGAGGTCGCCCCGGCGCAACAGGTCGGCGGCGAGCCGCTGGGGGCCGTCCTCGCCGCCGCCAAGCAGGTAGAGGTCGGCCTCGGGCAGGCGCTCGTCCAGGGTCACCGTGACGAGCTCGACGCGCCGCCCTCGGCGCCGGGCCCGCTCCGCGAGCACGAGCGCGTTACCGCCGTCGCCGTAGGTCCCGAGCAGCTCGGGGTAGAGCAGGGCGATCCTCACGACGCCGTGCGCGCGTTCCACTCCTGGAACGCGGTGTAGTTGGCCACGATCGTGACCGGGTGGTCGGAGGGCGGGTCGGGCGCCGCGTCGGCGAGGCGCACCGCGACGCCGCCGTAGTCGAGGCGGGTCGCGAGGTCGAGGCGCCGCTCGCCCAGGCAGGTCACCGTGCGCCCGGCGAGGCGCTCGAAGGGGACGTCGTAGAGCCACGAGGGGTCGCGACCGTCGGCCATTCGCGCGTTCACCGCGATCCACAACTCCCCGGGGGCGCCCGCGACCTCCTCGAGCGCCGCGCTGAACCCGGCCGGGTTCTTCGCGAGCACCAGGCGCACCTCGCCCCCGCGCCAGCGCCGCCGGGCGTAGCGCCCGGCGACCTCCCGGACCGCCGCGAGCCGGGCCGCGGCCGCGCGCGGGTCGACGCCCACGCGCGCGAGCGCGGTGAGCGCGAACGCCGCGTTCGCCCGATTGACCGCCCCCGGGAGGGCGAGGTCGAGCTCGACGTCGACCCCGTCCACGCTGAGCGAGTCCCCGGTGAGCACGGTCGTCGCCCGCGGCTGGGTGAAGCCGCACGCGCTCGACCACCCCGTCGGCTCGAACGCGAGCGGCGCGGTGCAGTGCGGGCACGACACGGCGTCCAGGCGCCACGGGGTCGCCACGTCGCACCACGCGACGTGGGGGGCCGTCTCGGCCGCGAAGGCGACCAGCGGGTCCGAGGCGTTGGCCACGACGACCGTGTCGGTGAGCGTGGCGCACAGGTCACGCCAGCGCGCCGCGACGCGCCGGACCTCGTTGGCGCGGTCGAGCTGGTCGCGCGAGAGGTTGAGCAGCACGACCACGGCCGGCCCGGTCGCCGCCGCGATCCCCGCCAGCCAGGACTCGTCGACCTCGAGCGCCGCCGGGACTCCCGGTCGGCCGGCGAGGGCGGCGACGTGGCCCTGGACCATGTTCGAGCCGGTGTCGTTCACCGCGACCGGACCGCCCCAACCGGCGGCCACCAGGGCGGTGGTGGTGGTCTTGCCGTTGGTGCCCGAGACGAGAACCACGGTGCGCCCGCGAGCGAGCCCGCTGAGCAGAGTCGGATCGAGGGCGAGCCCGGCGCGGCCCCCGATGACCGTGCCCTCACCCCGGCCGAGCACCCGCGAAAGGCGGTTGACCGCGAGGACCGCGCACTCGGCGAACCACGTGGAGGACCGGGGCCGACGCACCATGGGGGTCACGCTAACAAGCCCGGAAAAGCGCAAGAGGACCAGCCGGGGGGAGGCTGGTCCTCTTGCAAAACCTGGGGTTCACCCGAAGGG
>NCBE01000162.1 GCA_002255565.1 Actinobacteria bacterium 21-73-9 | reverse complement strand
GCCGCCGCGCTCATGCTTGGTGCCGATGGCGTTCTCGTAGGCCGAGTAGGGCCGGCCCGGGGCCACGCAGTCGCGCCCGCCGAGGGCGGCGACCATCATCTGGTAGTGGCCGAAGCGCCCCTCGGGCTTGACGGCGGCGAACTCGGCGAGGTGGTCGACGACGAAGGCGTGGTCGCCGCGCCGCCACGCGTCGAGGACGCGGTGGTCCCACTCGCGCGCGCTCGGCGAGAAGATGTGCTCCTCGTCGGCCGCCTCGTGGTCGCGCAGGCGCCGCAGGGGATGGAACGTGTGGCTGAGGGCCCCCGAGGCGATGAGCACGGCCCGCCGGTCGCTGTGGGCGACGGCCTCGGCGATGACGCGTCCCACGGTGGCGAAGTCCTCGGGCTCGGCGGTCTGGCAGACGCTCACCGAGACCCAGGCCTCGTCGCCCTGGAGGAAGCCCAGGAAGTTCGTCGTGGCGTAGGTGATGGGCAGGTGCTCGTTGTCGATCGGGGTGATCCAGCACTCGGGCGTCGCCAGGGCGATCTCGCCGACGAGCTTGGCGAAGGCGGGGTCGCCCTTCACGTCGTAGGGCACGCTCGACATCCCCCGGGGCAGCTCCTCGGAGGTGAAGAGCCCGTGGCGCCGCTCGGCCGCGGTGACGACGAACTCGACGGTGGTGAACCAGTGGCTGTCGAAGACGACGACGAGGTCGGGTGCCACCACGTCGAAGACCTCGCGGCGCAGCTGGTGCAGGCCCGAGAAGAGCGTGCTCTCGCGGCCGTGGTTGAGGGCCCGGCGCTCCTCGTCGGGCAGGACGATGGTGGGCACGTGGGCCAAGAGGCCCGCCCCGACGATCTCACCCATGGGTGGTCCCCTCCTTCACCTGGTAGGTCTTGAGGTCGCTGTAGAAGTCGAGGGCGTAGTCGCCGCCCTCGCGGCCGATGCCCGAGATGCCGGTCCCCCCGAAGGGCGCGGTGAGGTCGCGGACCAAGAAGCAGTTGACCCAGACGGTCCCCGCCCTCACGCGCGCCCCGACCCGGTCGGCTCGGGCGCGGTCGCGGGTGAAGAGCATCGCCGAGAGGCCGTAGCGGGTCGAGTTGGCGAGGGCGACGGCCTCGTCCTCACCGGAGAAGCGCTGCAGCGTGAGGACCGGGCCGAAGACCTCGCGCTGGACGATCTCGGCGTCGTTGTCGAGCGGCTCGATGACCGTCGGCTCGTACCACAGGCCGTCCTCGCGCCAGCGCCGCCCGCCGGTGAGGATGCGGTGGCCCTCGGCGCGGGCGCGCTCGACGAAGCCCTCGACGCGCGCCAGGTGGTCGGGGTGGATGAGGGGCGAGACGGTGGTCGCGGGGTCGCGGCTGTCGCCCAGCACGTGGGCCCGGGCCCGCTCGATGAGCCGGTCGCGGAACTCGTCGTAGACCGGCGCCTCGACGAGGAGGCGCGTCCCGGCGAGGCAGACCTGGCCGGCGTCGTCGTACATGACCGCGGCCCGCTCCAGCGCGAGGTCGAGGTCGGCGTCGGCGAAGACGACGAAGGGCCCCTTGCCCCCGAGCTCGGCCGTGAAGGGCACGAGGTTGGCCGCGGCGGCCAGCCCGATGGCCCGACCGGTCTCGGGCGAGCCGGTGAAGGAGATCCGACGGACCCGCGGGTCGGCGACTAGGGCCGCGCCGGCCTCCTCACCGATCCCCTGGACCAGGTTGAACACCCCCGGCGGGAGGCCCGCCTCGGCGACGAGGTCCATGAGCAGCGAGCACGACAGCGGCGACCACTCGGCCGGCTTCAAGATAACGGTGTTGCCGGCGGCGAGGGCCGGCGCGCACTTCCAGGTCGAGAGCATGAAGGGGGCGTTCCAGGGGGTGATCACCACGGTGGGGCCCGCGGGCATGCGCTGGACGTGGTTCTCGGTGCCGTTGGAGGACCAGCGACGTCCCTCGTAGCCGGCGGCCAGGTCGGCGTAGGCGCGGAAGTTGCGCGCGCCGCGTCCGATGACCCGCCGCCGCAGGCTCTCTTCGAGCATGGCCATGTCGAGGCACTCGACCCGGGCGAGGCGCTCGACGTTCGCGTCGATCAGGTCGGCCAGGCGGTGCAGGTAGGCGCCGCGCTCGGCCGGTGCGAGCGCGGCCCAGGCGGGGAACGCGTCGACCGCGGCCGCGACGGCGTCCGCGGCGTCCGCGGCCGACCCGCGCGACACCTCGGCCAGGGTGAGCGACCAGTCCAGGGGGCTGCGGTCGGTGAACGTCGTCGCGGCGTCGACGCGCTCGTTGGCGATGAAGTGGCCCGTGGCGACCGGGACGCCCGCGACGTCGGCCCGGGCGCTCACGCCTCGAACCGGGGTCGCACGCGGGGGTAGGGGAGCTGGGAGCGGTCCGTCGCGACGGGCCGGCGCTGTCCGCGCAGGGGCCAGTCGCCGCCGAGCGCGGTGGAGAGCACCTCCTCGGTGGCGG
>NCBE01000084.1 GCA_002255565.1 Actinobacteria bacterium 21-73-9 | reverse complement strand
GCTACCGAGACTAGAGCCCGTCGTCTTGGTGGGGGTGGACGCTGGCGGCGCCGGCGACCACGCTGCGCACCAGCGCGTCGCGGGCCTCGGCGGCGACCCGGGCGAGGGGCCCCAGGTGGCCGAGTCGGGCGATCTGCTCGCAGAGGTCGGCGACCTGCTTGGCCTGGCGGACGAAGTCCCCGGGCGAGGTGTGGCCCAGCTCGGCGTCGGCGAGGTCGAGGACCGGGCCGAGGGCGACGCCGCGTGCCCAGGCGGCGATGACCGTGGCGAACGCGCCGTCGGGCTCTTTGGCGTGGGGCACGCCGTGGCGGTCCTCGGCGGCGCAGGTCGCGGCGTAGAGCGCCTGCACCTCGCGGAGGCGCTCGGCCATGGCCGTACGCCGGACGGGACCCAGTCGGTCGTGGGTCGAGCGCCGGTTCTTCGAGGCGACGCCCTTGGCGGCGCTGTGGGCCCGCGGGGCGCGTCGACCCTCGTAGCTGAAGCAGCTCAGCACCCCGGCGAGGGGCGCGGCCTCCAGTCCGTCGAGCAGCCCGGCCGCGATGGTCTCGGCGATGAGCAGGTCGCACTCGTGGTACAGCGAACGCAAGAGCTGGCCGGCCTCGGTCAGCCGCCAGCCCTCGGCGTAGCCGAGGTCGCCGAGCACGCCGTGGCGGGCCGCGAGCATCTCGTCGAGGGGTCGCCGGCGTCCCGCGGGTCGCCGCACGTTCTCGAACTGCGCGTAGCTTCGCCGCACCACCTCGAGGGCCGTCTCGCGGTCGAAGTGGTCGACCAGGTTGGCCGTGAGGTTGTAGGTCGGCCGGAACGAGGAGTGCAGCTCCGCGGGTGGCGCGAGGGCCACCCGGGCCACGTCGCCCAGGGAGAGGTCGGTGGCGAAGCAGACGACCGCGTGGCCCTCCTCGTCGAGCCCGCGTCGGCCGGCCCGGCCGGTCATCTGGGCGTACTCGGCGCTCGTGAGGAACTGGCGTCCGGCGTCGGAGTACTTCGAGAAGCGCTCGATGGCCACCGTGCGCGCGGGCATGTTGATGCCGAGCGCCAGGGTCTCGGTCGCGAAGACGACCGCGAGGAGGTCCTCTTCGAAGCACTCCTCCACGATCTCGCGGAAGGCCGGCACCATGCCGGCGTGGTGGCTGGTGATCCCCCGGCTGAGGGCGTCGAGGAACTCCCCGTACTCCAGGGCCGCGAGGTCCTCGTCGCTGAACCCGGCCAGACGCGCCTCGGCGATGGCCTCGATGCGCCGGCTCTCCTCGCGACTGGTGAAGCGCAGGCCGTCGCGGCGCAGCTGATGGACGGCGTCGTCGCAGGCCGCCCGCGAGAAGATGAAGACGATCACCGGCAACAGGTCCTCCACCTCGAGGGCCCGCATCAGCTCGGAGCGGCGCGGCGCCCGGAAGGGCGGTGGCGGGGCCGACGAGCGCGGCCCGTGCCAGCGCGGCCCGGGGCGGAACTTGCGCGCGGCGCGCAAGGCGTTGTCGACCCGGCGGGCGGCCTCGGCGAGGCGCCCCTCGTCGATGAGGTCGAGGACCTCGGCCTGGGCCTGCCCCCGGCGCACGAGGGCGACGTGCTGGTGGAGGGCGATCGGGCGCTCGGTCTCGACGACCACCTCGGTCACGCCGCGCACCTCGCCGAGCCACTCCCCCAACGCCGGAGCGTTGCCGATCGTCGCCGACAGCGCGACGAAGCGCACCTCGGGCGGGGTCAGGATGATCACCTCCTCCCAGACCCCGCCGCGAAAGGGGTCCTGGAGGTAGTGGACCTCGTCGAGGACGACGAGGCCGAGGTCGGCCAGCTGGTCGGAGTCGGTGAGCAGCATGTTGCGCAGCACCTCGGTCGTCATCACGACGACCGAGGCTTCGCGGTTGACCGACACGTCCCCGGTGAGCAGCCCCACGGCATCGCGGCCGAAGAGGCGGCCGAGCTCATGGAACTTCTGGTTCGACAGGGCCTTTAGGGGGGTCGTGTAGAAGGATCGGCGCTGGCGCGCCAGCTCCTGGCCGATGGCGTAGTTGGCCACCAGGGTCTTGCCGGAGCCCGTCGGCGCGCTCACGAGGACGGTGGCACCGGTGTCGAGTGCGTCGAGGGCGGCCACCTGGAAGTCGTCGAGGCCGAAGCCGAGCCCCTCGAGGAAGTGGGTGCGGTAGGTGCTCACTTCTTGAGCAGCTTGCCGACGCCGATCGCGAGGAAGTAGAAGACGACGAGGGGTACGGCCAGCGCGAGCATCGAGAGCGGGTCGCCACTCGGGGTGAAGACGGCCGAGGCGACCGTAATCGCGATGACGGCGATCCGCCAGCCCTTGAGAAGCTGGCGCGGGTTGACGATGTTGACGAGCTCCAGGGCGACCAGGACGACCGGGAAGAGGAAGGTCAGCCCGAAGATGAACATCATCAGCAAGAAGAGCGTGAGGTACTGGTTCGGGTTGTACTCGGTGATGAGCGACGAGCCGCCGATCGACTTCAAGAAGGCGATGGCGTGGGCGAAGCTGAAGTAGGCCACGACGACCCCGGCGGCGAAAAAGACGATCGACGCCGTGACGAAGGGCACGATGTAGCGCTTCTCCTTGGCCTTGAGCCCGGGGGTGATGAAGCGCCAGGCCTGCCAGAGGATGATCGGCGAGGCGACCACGAATCCGGTGAACAGGGCGATCTTCACCCGCAGGGTCAGCCCGTCGAGGGGGTTGGTGACGAGGAACTTGCAGTGGTCGGGCACCGCGGCGCAGTAGGGGTGCTGGAGGATGTCGAGCAGGTGGGTGTAGAAGACGAAGCCGAGCACACCGATGACAAAGACCGCCGTCGCCATGACCATGAACCGGTAGCGGAGCTCTTTTAGGTGTTCGGCCAGGGTCATGCCACTCTGGGCGCGGCTGTAACGGGACACGGCGGGCTAGTTGAGCGAGGGGTCCGGCGCGCTGCCCCAGTCGGCGGCCGAGGGGGGTGGGGGGCTCGGTCGGATGTCGGGGGCGAGGAGGGGCACGTCGTCGTCCGGCGCCGCGGCCGTGGCGGACGACGGCGTGGGCTCCTCGTCGGGACCGGGCGCGGCCACCCGGTCGGCCAGCTGGTTGAGCAGGCTGACGGGGCTGCGGGCGAGCCGGGCGATCTCGGAGGCGGTCGGCAGGTCCGGGATGGCCTCGCGGACCTCGCTCTCGACGCGTTGCTGGATGCCCTTGAGCGCGCGCCACCCGGCCCCGAGGCGCTGGGCCACCTCGGGGAGCTTGTCGGGCCCCATGACCAGCATGATCACCGCGAGGATGATCAGGATCTTGAGGGGGCTCAGGTCGAACATGGGGCCATTGTACGACCGGGGGGCCGGGCTAGGCCGCTTGGCGGCGCGGATGAAGGTCCCGCGCATGTGGGCGCGCGTGGTCGCCGGCGGCGTCGAGGTCGCCTCGAAGACCTGCTCGGGGGTGACGACGGTGCGGACGTGGCCCCGGGCGGCCCGCCGGTAGAACAGGCCGCGCTCGACGTTCGTGTCGTGGTAGAGCAGGTCGATGAGCCCCACGCGGGGGTCGGCCAGGTCGACGCCGTGGCGCTCGCGCTCGCGCTCGATGATCTGGAGCTTGGCGATCCAGTCGACCCGGTCAGAGAGGGCCATGGGGTCGGTGCGGTAGAGCTCGATGACCTCGCGCCACAGCCCGACCACGTGGCGCTGGTCCTCGGGCACGTCGTGGGTCTCGACGAAGAGCTGGGCCCGCTCGCAGAGGTCCTCTTGGATCTCGAGGGCGGTGAGGTCGCGGCCGTTGACGAGCTTGACCGGTTCCTTGCTCCACAGGTCGTAGGAGATGTCGCGCAGCGCGTTGATCGGCGAGGCCATCTGGTAGTCGCGCAGGAGCGTGTGGCGGTCCTCGATCATCGCGAGCACCACCGCGGCGGTTCCGACCTTCAGGTAGGTCGCGAACTCGTTCATGTTCGAGTCGCCCACGATCACGTGGAGGCGCCGGAACTTCTCGGGGTCGGCGTGGGGCTCGTCGCGGGTGTTGATGATCGGCCGGCTGCGCGTGGTCGCCGAGGAGATCGACTCCCAGATGTGCTCGGCCCGCTGGCTCATGGCGTAGGTGGTCCCGCGCGCGTTGGTGACGACCTTGCCGGCGCCGGCGAAGATCTGGCGGCTGATGAGGAACGGGATGAAGACGCTCTCGAGCCGGCTCAGGTCCTCAATGCGCTCGATGCAGTAGTTCTCGTGGCAGCCGTAGGAGTTGCCCGTGGAGTCGGTGTTGTTCTTGAAGAGGTAGATGTCCCCGCGGATCCCCTCCTCGGCCAGCTGGGACTGGGCGTAGCCGACGAGCTCGCGCAGGATCGCCTCACCGGCCTTGTCCTGGGCGACGAGGTCGACGAGCGTGTCGCACTCGGCCGTCGCGTACTCGGGGTGCGAGCCGACGTCGAGGTAGAGGCGGCTCCCGTTCTCCAAGAAGACATTCGACGAGCGGCCCCAGGCCACCACCTTGCGGAACAAGAACCGCGAGACCTCGTCGGGGCTGAGGCGCCGCTGGCCCCGCAGCGAGAAGGTGATGCCGTACTCGGTCTCCACGCCGTAGATGCGACGCAGCATGCCTACCCCTCGCCCAACAGCTCCGCGATCCGGTCGGCGGTGAGCCGCGTGAAGGTCCGGCGCTCGCCGCGGTCCTCCAGGATGCCCACCTCGAGGTCGGAGATCGGGATCGTGCGGGGAGGTCGACGACCTCGGGCACGGCCTGGGCGAAGCGTTCGCGGATCACCTCGGCGTCACCGCCGATCACCGAGAAGCGTGGCTCGTCGGCGATCGTGCCCTCGTAGAGGATCCGGAAGAGCTTGGTGGGGCGCAGGTCGCTGCCCAACTGGGCCACCAGGACCTCCACCTCCAGGGGCTTCTGACCCTCGGTGAACATGTCGCCGAGGTGCTGGGCGTAGTAGTTCGCCAGGGCCCGCGCGTCGACGTCGTCGCGGGCGTAGGTGAAGCCCATCGAGTCGGCCCAGCGCACCCCGGCCTCGCGCAGCCGGTCGTACTCGTTGTACTTGCCGGCCCCCGCGAAGGCGATCCGGTCGTAGATCTCCGAGACCTTGTTGAGCGAGGCCGAGGGGTTCTCGGCCACCATCACCACACCCCGGTCGTAGAGCGACGCGACGATCGAGCGTCCCCGAGCAATGCCCTTCTGGGCGAACTCCGCCCGGTCCTTGATGAGCTGCTCGGGCGAGACGTAGAAGTAGTTGCTCACCGCAGGGCCCCGCCGGCCACGCCCCGCGACTCCGAGCGGCGCTCGTTGATCCGGCGGAACCGCTCGCCCACCTCATCGACCGAGAGCTCCCGGAAGCCGGCGGCGTCCAGCACGACCATCATCGGGAAGATTCCGCGCACGAAGTCGGGCCCGCCCGTGCTCGGGTCGTTGTCGCCAGCCTCGTAGAGCGCGAGGACGGCGAGCTCGAGGCCGGCCTCGAGCTCGAGGTCGGCGCGGTAGCCGAGGCGCAGGGCGCCCTCGGCGAAGGGTGAGCCCGAGCCGATCGTGGCAAAGTCGTAGCGCTCGTAACAGCCGCCGGCACCGTCGTACTCGAAGATGCGACCGACCCGTTGGGACGGGTCGTAGCCGGCGAGCAGCGGCAGCACCGGAAGCGGCGAGGAGAGGTTGTTGCGCTGGATGATCGGCGAAAGGTAGTTGGCCTTCCCCTCGAGGCTCAAGAAGGTGTCGGTCATCTTCTCGTAGTGCTCGAAGGAGAGCTGGGCGAACTTCAAGAGCTCGACCCCGCGCGCCGCGCTGCCCGAGATCGCGAGGGCCGTGAAGCGGTCGGCCGCACCGATCTTCTTCACGTCCCGGCTCGCGATGTAGGCCCCGGTCGCCTGACGGTCGCCGGCCATGACGACGCCCTGGGCGTAGCGGACCGCGATGACGGTGGTGGCGTGGGGGACGTCGCTCGCCGTCGGCCCCCACGCCGGGGCGACGCCCAGGGCCTCGGTCAGCCCGAGGAAGGAGGGCCCGGGGTCCTGGGTGGGCCGGAAAAGGGGAAGGCCCACGTCTACTGGCCGCCCTTTTGGACGTAGTTGCGCACGAACTCCTCGGCGTTCTCCTCGAGCACCTCGTCGATCTCGTCGAGCAGCTCGTCCAGGTCGGCTTTGAGCTGGTCGCCCTTGGTGGCGTCGACGCTGATCTCGCTGGGCGCCTCGGTGGTGCGTTCGCTGCGCGGTCGCTGAATCTGCTCTCTCTCGCTCATGGTTCCGTTCTACCTGTCCAGGGCCGCCAGAAGGTCGGCGGCCGATGCACTCGTTTCTAGCAACTCCTCGGTCAGGGCACGGGTACCCCTCAGAGGGTCGAGCATGGGCACGCGCTGGAGCGGGCCGTCGCCGAGGTCGAAGACGACCGAGTCCCAGTTGGCCGCGACGATCTCCTCGGGGTAGCGCTCCACGCAGCGACCGCGAAAGTAGGCCCTGGTGGAACCGGGCGGATTGTGAACGGCTTCACGAATCGCGGCCTCAGCGGCCACCGGGCGCAGCCCCACCCGTTTGGCCAGCGAGTGGGTCGCGCGCACGTCGTGGTACTGCAGGTCGATGGCCTTGAGCCGGGCGTCGCCCGGAGCGAGCCCGTAGCGGTCGCGATACCCGTTCACGACCCGCCACTTGGCGACCCAGTCGACGCGGTCGGCCACGGCGTCGCGGTCGTCGCGGACCCCGTCGAGCATCTCGCGCCACTGGTCGAGCACGAAGCGGACCTGGTCGTCGGGGCCGACCGCCACCCCCCCGCTGCGCTCGACGTACAGCGCGGCCACGCGCCACAGCGCGTCTTGGAGGTCCCACGCACTGCGCGTCACCCCGTCGTCGCACTCGACGCCCTGGGCGAGGGTGAGGTCGAGGGCGAAGCGGCGCACCGCCGAGACCGGGGCCAGCGGGGGCGCCGGGAAGAGCGCGGGGCCGAGGTCCTCGAGCGCGGCGAGCAGCAGGGCCGTCGAGCCCAGCTTGACGACGGTGGCGACGGGGCTCAGGTTGGCGTCGCCGATGATCACGTGGAGCCGGCGGAACCGCTCGGCGTCGCTGTGGGGCTCGTCGCGGGTGTTCACGATGGGCCGCTTGAGGGTCGTCTCGAGGCCCACCACCTCTTCGAAGAACTCGGCGCGCTGGGAGAGCTGGAACGGCGGGTCGAGGTCGAGGGCGGCCTCGGTCTCGGCGCCCACCTTGCCCGCGCCCACGATCACCTGGCGAGAGACCAGGTGGGGCACCATCGCCCGCACGAGGTGGGCGAACTCGACCTCGCGGGCGACGAGGTAGTTCTCATGGGTGCCGTAGGAGTTGCCCTTGCCGTCGGAGTTGTTCTTGTACAGGGTGATCGCCGCGTCGGGGCCGAGGGTGTCGTTCGCGATCGCGAGGGCGCGGCGCATCACCTCCTCACCGGCCTGGTCGTAGAGGGTCGCCTCGAGGGGCGAGGCGCACTCGGGGGCCGAGTACTCGGGGTGGGCGTGGTCGACGTAGAGCCGGGCCCCGTTGGTGAGGACGGTGTTGGCGAGGTGGGTCTCGACGATCGGCGCGAACGAGGTCAGGTCCACCCGGCCCCGGGCGTCGAGGTCGGGCGTCTCGCCCTCGAAGTCCCAGTTGATGTGGGTACGCCCCTGCTGGGCGTAGGCGTTGACGATGAGGCTCGACGCGGTGATCGGGTCCCCGTCGGGCCCCCCGGCGACGCCGTACTCGGTCTCGATGCCGACGACTTTGGGGATGGCCACGGGACTAGAGGTACTGCCCGGTGCCCACGTGCTGGATCGAGCGACCGCCGTTGACCTCGTGCTCCTCGCGGTTGATGAGGGTGCGGATGAAGACGATCCGCTCGCCCTTCTTGCCCGAGATGCGCGCCCAGTCGTCGGGGTTCGTGGTGTTGGGCAGGTCCTCGTTCTCGCGGAACTCCTGGCGGATCGACTCGGCCAGGTCGCTGCGGCGAAGCCCCCTCCCCTGCCCGGCGATCTCGCGCTTCACGGCGCTCTTCTTCGCGCGCCGCACCACGTTCTCGATCATGGCGCCCGAGGCGAAGTCCTTGAAGTAGAGGACCTCCTTGTCCCCGCCCTGGTAGGTGACCTCGAGGAACCGGTTCTCGTCGTTGATGCGGTACATGAGGCCGACCGTCTCTTCGATCATCACCTGGATGGCCTTGTCGGCGTCGCCGCCGCCGAGCTCGCGCACCTCGTGCTCGTCGAGCGGCAGGTCCGCGCGCAGGTAGCGCGAGAAGATCTGGCCGGCGGCGTCCTCGTCGGGCCGCTCGATCTTGATCTTCACGTCCAGCCGGCCGGGTCGCAGGATGGCCGGGTCGATGAGGTCCTCGCGGTTGGTGGCGCCGATCACGATCACGTCGCGCAGCGACTCCACGCCGTCGATCTCGGCCAGGAGCTGGGGCACGATGGTCGACTCCATGTCCGAAGAGATGCCCGTCCCCCGGGTGCGAAAGAGCGAGTCCATCTCGTCGAAGAAGACAATGACCGGAACGCCCTCTTCGGCCTTCTCCCGGGCGCGCTGGAAGACGACCCGGATCTGGCGCTCGGTCTCGCCGACGTACTTGTTCAACAGCTCGGGTCCCTTGATGTTGAGGAAGTACGAGCGCACGTTGCGGTTCCCGGTGAGCTCGGCCACCTTCTGGGAGAGCGAGTTCGCGACGGCCTTGGCGATCAGGGTCTTGCCGCAGCCTGGGGGGCCGTAGAGCAGGATGCCCTTGGGGGCGGGCAGGTCGTACTCGTTGAAGAGCGCCCGGTGCAGGTAGGGCAACTCGACGGCGTCGGTGATCGCCTCGATCTGGCGGTCGAGCCCGCCGACGTCGGCGTAGGAGATGTCGGGCACCTCCTCGAGGACCAGTTCCTCGGCCTCTTGGCGGATGAGCTTCTCGATGAGAAGGTTCGAGCGCAGGTCGAGCAGCACGGCGTCGCCGCTGCGCAGCTTTATCGAGCGCAGGGCCTCGGCGAGCTCAACGACCCGCTCCTCGTCCGCGCGCCCGTAGACGAGGACCCGGCGCTCGTCGAGGACCTCTTTGACCGTCACGACCTCGCCCTGGCCGTCGGTCGGGCGCACGCCGATCACGCTGAAGGACTCGTTGAGCACCACCTCGTCCCCGCGCGACATCAGCCCGGGGTCGATCCCGGGGTGCAGGGCGACGCGCATCTTGCGCCCCGAGGCGAAGATGTCGACGGACCCGTCGTCGTTGAAGCCGATGAACGTGCCGTAGACCGCCGGCGGCTGGGTGAGCTTCTCCACCTCGTCGCGCAGCGCCGAAATCTGGTCACGGGTCTGCTGGATCGTGATGGTGAGCTTCTCGTTGTTCGAGCGGCTCTGGGCCAGCTGGCCGCGGGCCTCCAGCAGCTTCTCCTCGAGGAGCTCGATGCGTCGGTTGGCCTGGTCGAGGTCGCTCAGGGTGAAGTCGCGTTCTCCGGGACCGTGGTCCTGGGGCCCGCCACCTCCCGGACCGCGCGCGCCTTCCATGACCTCACCCTAGGGGAGAGCCCGGCGCTGTCAAGGGCACAAATACTCCCCGAGGACCACTAGAGTGACCTCGCTAGGAGCCACGGAGGACGAGCCGATGAAGGTGTGGATTGATCAGGACCTGTGCACGGGCGATGGTCTGTGCGAGGAGATCTGCCCGTCGGTGTTCACGCTGCTCGACGACGGGCTCGCCTACGTCAAGCAAGACGGCGCGGTGAAGGACAACCCCGGCGGCGCCGAGGGCGTGGCCGAGGTGCCCACGGAGTTCGAGGACGCGGTCGTCGAGGCCTCCGAGGAGTGCCCCGGCGAGTGCATCTTCATCGTCCGGGACTGACGCCCTCGTGCGAGGCACTAGCGGGCGCCGAGGAGGGGTCGTGAGGCGTGCCCTCCCACCGTCGACGCCGCTCGGGGGTCGTTCGCTCGAACGGCGGAGGGGCGCGTTCGGCCGTTGAGCGGATCGGGGTCGCTCGCCCCGTGTCCATCGACCACGGCGGGTGGGGCGCGGCGCCGTCCTCGCCGGGTCGTTGGAACTCGCCATGACCGGTCAGTCGGTCGGTGAGGGGCTCTCGGTCGAGGTGGGGCCGTCCGCCACGAGCCGCCGGGCCGAGGTGAGAAAGCCGGTGTGGGCGACCATACGGTGGTCGGGCCGAACCGAGCGGCCGTCGATGTGCCAGGTGCGCCGGAGGATCTCCACCGTCTCGGCGAGCCCGAAGTGGTGGGCGCGCAGCGCCTCGCGCAACAGCTGGGTCTGGTTGATCGTCGGCAGGTACGCGAGGAGGATGCCCCCGGGGCGCAACGCCGTCTCGGCGTGGGCGACCACCGCCCAGGGCTCGGGCATGTCGAGGAGGACCCGATCGAGGTGGCGCTCGTCGATGCCGGTCGTCACGTCACGGATCTCGATCCGGTAGTCGATCGCGTCGCCCAGCTGCGCCCGCACGTTCTTCTCGGCGTGGCGGGCGAACTCCTCGCGCAGCTCATAACCAACCACCGAGGCGCCCGCGCGCAGCAGTGTCATCGAGAGCGCCCCCGACCCCACGCCGGCCTCGAGGACGCGCTGACCCGGTGCGACGTCGGCCTGCAGCAGGATCGCGCCGAGGTCCTTGGGGTAGATCACCTGGGCGCCCCGGGGCATCTTCAACACGACGTCGGCGAGGGTGGGGCGCACGACGAGGAAGGTCCGCTCGTTGCTCGCGGGAACCTTGGAGCCCTCGGGCAGCCCGATGACCGCGTCGTGGCTCACGATCCCGGCGTGGGTGTGGAACGACCCACCCGGCTCGAGGGTCACGAGGTAGTGACGATCCTTCGCGTCGATGAGCATGACGCGTTCGCCCGCGCGCAGCGTGGCGTCGCTCACGTGCGCTCGCGGGACCTGCGCGTGGGCCGGCTCGCCAGGCGGTCGAGGACCCGCAGCAGGACGAGCCCACCCCCGACCGCGGCCCAGCGGCGCGAGCGCCCGGCGAGGGCGCGACCGAAAACGGTGGCGAGCAGCAGGCGAAACGCGCGGCGCACGATCACGGGCGGGCTCTCTCGGCCTTCGCCCGCGCGCGGGCCCGCGCCCCGCGCCGGCCGCGCCACCAGCCCCAGACGTAGCCCACCAGCAGCCCGCCGACGCCGGCCGCGGCCGCGTCGGCCTGCGGGTCGAGGGCGACGCCCTTGCCCGGGACCCGCGCCGGCAGGATCGAGCGCATCTTGCGCTCGAGCTCGCCGCGCGTCGCCGAGGGGTTGGTCACGAACGGGCCTTGAGGCGCCGCTTCGCCGCTCCGCTCACCACGCGCCACAGGGCCAGGGCGATCACGAGGACGGCGAGCACCGCCACGACGAGGTACGGGATCCACGACAGGGAGCCGTCGAGCACCGGGAACTGCCACTGGAGGTAGCGCAGCGCCCCCACCAGCAACAAGACGGTCCCCAGGCCCACGAAGACGCTGCCCACCGCGCCGAAGGCGACGAAGCGGCCGAGGTCCTTCAAGGGCTGGAGGGTCTCCTCCTTCACGTAGCGCACGACGAGGTCACGGATCTCGCCGAGGTCGCGCCGGAGGCCGGCGCCCGCGACCATCTTGCGCCACGAGGGCAGCTTCATAGGGCCAGCCTACTCACGAGCCCTGATCACGTAGGTCGAACTGGCGGTGGCGACCAGCTGGTCGCTCCCGTTGCGCAGGCGGGCCTCGACGAAGGCCACCGAGCGGCCGGACTTGAGGACCGTGGCCACGCAGCGCAGCGCGTCGCCGGGGCGCACCGCTCGGACGAAGCTCACCTTCATCCCCGTGTTCGAGACGGCCACGCGACGCTCCCCCTGCGCCGTGACCGCCGAGGCGCCCATCGCCGAGTCCATGATCGCCGCGAGGAAGCCGCCCTGGACGAGCCCGGCGGGGTTGGCGAAGCGCTCGTCGGGGGTCACGGCCCACTCGGTGCGGCCCGGGACGGACTTGTCGGTGCAACTCAGCCCGAGGGTCAGGTCGCAGCTGGGGGGCACCTGGAAGGCCACCAGGGAACGTTAGCCCTGCCCCTGGCGCAGCGGACCAGTAACTACGCTGGCCCCCATGCCAGAGATTCGCTACGAGGGCGCGACGTCGCTCGAGGACCGCGCCATCCGCCAGATCGTCGGGGTGGCGATGGACGCCCCCGCTCGGGCCCGGTCGGGACACTCGGGCACGGCCATGGCGCTCGCCCCCCTCGGGGTCATGCTCTGGTCGCGCGTCATGCGCCACGACCCCACCGACCCGACCTGGTTCGACCGGGACCGGTTCGTCCTGAGCTGCGGTCACGCGTCGATCCTCCAGTACGCGCTGGCCCACAGCTTCGGCTACGACGTGAGCCGCGAGGACCTGATGTCCTTCCGCCAGCTGCACTCGCGCACCCCGGGCCACCCCGAGCGCGGCGTCACCCCCACCGTCGAGGTGACGACCGGGCCGCTCGGCCAGGGTGTCGCCAACGGCGTGGGGCTCGCGATGGCCGAGCGGGTCCTGAGGGCCGAGTACGGCGAGGACCTGGTGGACCACCGGACCTGGGTGGTCGCGGGCGACGGGTGCCTCGAAGAGGGCGTGAGCCACGAGGCCGCCTCGCTCGCGGGCTACCTGGGGCTGGACCGGCTCACGGTCTTTTACGACGACAACCACATCACGATCGACGGGCCGACCGAACTGGCCCTGCGCGACGACCCGGTGGGTCGTTTTCGGGCTTACGGCTGGCACGTGATCGAGCTCGGCGAGCGCGCCAACGACCTCGTGGCGCTCGAGGCGGCCGCCCGTGAGGCCCTCGCCGAGACGACCCGGCCGAGCCTCGTGGTCATCCGCTCGCACATCGGCTTTCCCTCCCCCGAGATGATGGACACGAAGGAGGCGCACGGCAACCCCTTCAGCGCCGAGGAGATCACCCGGGTGAAGGAGATGCTCGGGCTTGCCGACGAGCCCTTCGTCCTCGACGACGACCTGCCGGCCGCGATGCTCGAGGCCCTCGCCGCGCGGCGGGG
>NCBE01000083.1 GCA_002255565.1 Actinobacteria bacterium 21-73-9 | reverse complement strand
GGGCGGACGTCTCGTCGAGCGGCTCGTCGCCGCGCGACCCGTAGTAGCCGATCGCCGACGCGCTCACCAGGTGGGCCCGCCCTCCCCCGCGCGCGAGGAGCTCGGCGAGAAAGCGCGTCGCGTGGACCCGCGAGTCGCGAATCTCGCGCCGTCGCGCCAGGCTCCAGCGACGCTCGCCGATGCCCGCCCCGGCGAGGTGGACGACGGCGTCGAGTCCGCCCAGGCGCCGGGCGTCCTCGGGGGAGATCGTCTGGTGGGCCGGGTCCCAGGCGAGGGTCGGGTTCGTCGAGGGGGCCGACCCGGGCCGGGCGAGGACCACGACCTCGTCCCCGCGGGCCGCGAGCGCGGCGCCGAGCGCGCGCCCGAGCAGGCCGCTCGCCCCGGTCAGGCCGACGCGCACGCGCCCTCCCACGCCGCCTCGACCACGGCGGCCAGTCGGTCGGGGCTCGACAGGTGGGCCCCGTGGACGGCCCCGGGGATCTCGACCGAGCGCACGAGGGGGCTCGCGTCCTCGAGGGCCCGGGCGAGGGCCCGGTAGTGCGCCACGTCGCCCGCGCCGCCGTAGACGTAGAGAACGGGGACCCCGAGGGCCGACGGGTCGAAGGGGCGCGGACCCGTGAGCGCCGTGAGGTCGGCGCGCAGGGCGGGGCCGTCGTCGCGGCGCGAGTCGCGCTGGCGCTCGCTGAGCCGCTCCCAGGACTCGTCCGAGACCACGCGGCGAAAGAAGCGCTCCGCCTCCCGGCGGGGGTCGTCGTGGGCGGGCGCGGGCGCGCCGGGCCGACGCACGAGCCAGGGGAAGGGGGACTCGTAGGCCACGACGAGGGCGATCGACTCGGGCGCGCGCAGCGCGGCGCCCATCGCGACGAGTCCCCCGAAGCTGTGGCCGAGGACGAGCACCGGGCCGGTGCGCGACTCCGCGGCCACCACGCGCACGAGGTCGTCGACGTGGTCGTCGAGGCTCCCGACGCCCAGGTCGCGCGACCCCTGGTAGCCGCGCCGGTCGTAGGCGACGACGCCGAGGTCGTCGAGCCGTCGCGCCAGCCGGGCGAACGACGCGGCCCGGTCGAGGGCCCCGTGGACGCAGACCACCGTCGCGCTCGGGTGCTCGAGCGGACGCCGGGCGAGAGCCAGTCCCGTCACGGGGCCGTCGGCGACGAAGTGGAGGGCACCGGGGAAGTGCGTCCGGGTCACCTCGCGAACCTAGCGGCGCGCCCGCCCACCTGGTCGTTCTCGAGGCGAGGGCCCTAGTCTTGGAACCGTGACTGCGCCCTCGAACCCCCCCGGTCGGCGCGCGAGCGGGTCGTTCGGTCCCAACGCCTGGCTCGTGGACGACCTCTACGACCGTTACCTCGCCGACCCCGCGTCGGTCGCGGCGAGCTGGCGGGAGTTCTTCGTCGACTACCAGCGCTCGACGGTGCCGTCGGTGGCCGGCGCCCCGAGCCCCGCGCCCGAGCCGGTCCCGGTCGTCGAGGCGGACGAGGGCGGCGAGGCGGCGACCCCGTTGCGCGGCGCGGCCGCCCGGGTCGTCGCGAACATGACGGCGAGCCTCGCGATCCCCACGGCGACCAGCGTGCGCACGGTGTCGGCGCGGCTGCTCGAGATCAACCGGTCCGCCCTCAATGAGTCGCTCGCGCGCACGACGGGGGCGAAGGTCTCTTTCACCCACCTGATCGCCTACGCCGTCGTCAAGGGTCTGCTCGCCGTGCCGTCGCTCAACGCCGTCTTCGTCGAGGCGGTCGACGCGAAGGGCACCCCGGGGGTTCGCCGGCACGAGCGCGTCGGGCTCGGCCTCGCCGTCGACGTGGAGCGAAAGGACGGCTCGCGCGGTCTGCTCGTGCCGGTCGTGCGCGACGCCGACACCCTCGGCTTTCGCGACTTCCTCTTGCGCTACGAGGACCTCGTGCGCAAGGTCCACGCGGGCTCCTTCGGCGCCGACGACCTGGTCGGCGCGACGGTGTCGCTGACCAACCCCGGCACCCTCGGCACCGTCCAGTCGGTGCCCCGGCTCATGCCCGGCCAGGGCGTGATCGTCGGCGTGGGCGCCCTCGCCTGGCCGGCGGGCTTCGAGGCCGCCGACCCGCGTGCCCTGGCCGAGATGGGCGTCGGCAAGGTCCTGACCTTGACCTCGACCTACGACCACCGGATCATCCAGGGGGCCGAGTCGGGCCTCTTCCTCAAGTACGTGGCCGAGTGCCTGACGGGCGGTCACGGCTTCTACGACGAGGTCTTCGCCTCGCTGGGCATCCCCTACGAGCCGGCGCGCTGGTCGTCCGACACCAACGCGGTGGGCGCCGAGGGCGAGGCCGAGCGCGTCTTGAAGCAGGTCCGGGTCCAAGAGCTGATCAACATGTACCGGGTGCGCGGCCACCTCGCCGCCCACCTCGACCCCCTCTCGAGCGAGCCCCCGCCGTTGCACCCCGAGCTCGACCTGGCGACCTACGGCCTCACGATCTGGGACCTCCAGCGCACCTTCGTCGTCGACGGGCTGGCCGGGCGGAGTGAGGCCACCCTCGAGGAGATCCTCGCCCTTCTGCGCGAGGCCTACTGCCGCACGATGGGCGTCGAGTACGGCCACATCCTCGACCCGGTTCAGAAGCGCTGGATCCAAGAGCGCGTCGAGGGGGTGCGCTCGGCCACCTCGCCTGACGAGCAGCGCCGGATCCTGAACTCGCTCACCGAGGCGGAGGTCTTCGAACGCTTCTTGCACTCGCGCTACGTCGGCCAGAAGCGCTTCGGGCTCGAGGGCGCCGAGTCGACCATCGTCGCGCTCCAGACCATCCTCGACGAGGCGGCCGACGCCGGCCTCGCCGAGGCGGTCATCGGCATGGCCCATCGCGGGCGGCTCAACGTGCTCGCCAACGTCGTGGGCAAGTCCTACAGCGACATCTTCTCGGAGTTCGAGGGCAATCTCGACCCCGAGAGCGTCCAGGGCAGCGGCGACGTCAAGTACCACAAGGGAGCCCGCGGGGTCTTCAAGAGCCCGACCGGGTCGACCATCGAGGTCTCGATGGCCTCGAACCCGAGTCACCTCGAGGCGGTCAGCCCGGTGGCCGAGGGCATCGTGCGCGCCAAGCAGGACCTGGTGCTGCGCCCGCCGGCCGTCGCCCCCAACGTGGCGGTCTACGGCTTCTACCCCTACCTGGCGATCCTCGTCCACGGGGACGCGGCCTTTGCCGGCCAGGGGGTGGTCGCCGAGACGCTCAACCTCTCCCAGCTGGCCGGCTACCACGTGGGTGGCGCGATCCACCTGGTGATCAACAACCAGCTGGGCTTCACCACGGCGCCCGAGTCGGCCCGCTCGAGCCAGTACACGACCGACGTCGCCAAGATGATCCAGGCGCCGATCTTCCACGTGAACGGCGACGACCCTGAGGCGTGCGCGCGGGTGGCGCGCCTCGCCTTCGAGTACCGCCAGGCCTTCCAGCGCGACGTCGTGGTCGACGTCGTGTGCTATCGCCGCCACGGCCACAACGAGGGCGACGACCCGAGCTACACCCAGCCCCTCATGTACAAGGTGATCGACCAGCTGCGCTCGGTGCGCAAGATCTACACCGAGACCCTGGTGCGACGGGGCGACATCTCGCTCGAGGAGGCCGAGTCGTTCCTCGACGAGTTCAACGCGCGCCTCCAGAGCGTGCTCGACGAGGTGCGCACCGTGCCCGTGCCCCAGCTCGCCGGCGTGCCGGTGTCCGAGGTCCCGGCCGACCCGCCGGCGCCCGAGACGGGCGTCGCGCGCGAGACGCTCCTCACCGTGGCCCGCACCTCGGTGAGTGGACCGGAGGGGTTCGTCGTTCACCCCAAGCTCGAGCGCCAGTTCACCCAGCGCCTGGCCCAACTCGACGCCGGCGAGGTCGACTGGGCCTTCGGCGAGGCGCTGGCCCTGGGCACGCTCGCGCTCGAGGGCACCAACGTCCGCCTCACCGGGCAGGACTCGCGCCGCGGCACCTTCTCGCACCGCCACGCGGCCCTGATCGACTACGAGACCGGCGAGCAGGTGGTGCCGCTCTCGGAGCTCGGCGCGCCGGGGTTCATCACGGTGCGCGACTCGCTGCTCTCGGAGTACGCGGCCCTCGGCTTCGAGTACGGCTACTCGGTCGAAGCACCGCGCTCGCTCGTCGTCTGGGAGGCCCAGTTCGGCGACTTCGCCAACGGGGCCGAGATCATCGTCGACAACTTCCTCGTCGCCGCCGAGGACAAGTGGGGCCAGCTCGCGGGGCTCGTCATGCTTCTGCCCCACGGCTACGAGGGTCAGGGTCCCGAGCACTCCAGCGGGCGGATCGAGCGGTTCCTCTCGCTGTCGGCGCGCAACAACATCCGCGTCGCCCAGCCGACGACCGCGGCGCAGTACTTCCACCTCCTGCGCAGCCAGGTCCAGCGCGAGCGGGTGACCCCCCTCGTGGTCTTCACGCCGAAGTCGCTGCTGCGCGCCGCGGTGACCCGCTCGCCGCTCGACGCGCTCGTCACGGGCTCGTTCCAGACGGTCCTCGACGACCCGGGCGCCGAGCGGGCGAGCGTGACCCGGGTGGTCCTCGCCTCGGGCAAGGTGGCCCACGAGGCGCTGGCCCGGCGCGACGAGGTCGGCGCGCGCGCCGTCGCGGTCGTGCGCGTTGAGCAGCTCTACCCGTGGCCGGCCCGGGACATCGAGGCGGTCCTCGCCGGCTACCCCGGCGTGAGCGAGGTGGTCTGGCTCCAGGAGGAGCCCGAGAACATGGGGGCGTGGCCCTTCGTGCACCACCGGCTCCACGCCCACCTGCGCGAGCGCGCGGTGGCCCACGTCGCGCGCGCCGAGTCGGCCAGCCCGGCCACCGGCAGCGGGCTCGTCCACGGTGCCGAGCAGGCCGACCTGCTGGCCCGGGCCGTCGGGTGAGCGCCGCGCGCGCCAAGGCGCGCGTCGTCGTCGACGGCTCGAACATCGCGACCGAGGGACGCGTCACCCCGAGCCTCGCCCAGCTCGACGAGGCGGTGCGCGCCTACATCGAGGAGAACCCGGGCGCCGACGTGATCGTCGTGGTGGACGCCACCTTCGAGCACCGGGTGCCGGCGTCGGAGCGGGCGGCCTTCGGCGAGGCCATCTTGGCCGGCGAGGTCGTGACGCCACCGGCCGGGGCGATCGGGCGCGGGGACGCCTTCATCTTGAAGATCGCCGACCGCATCGACGCCGTCGTCTTGTCGAACGACTCGTTCCAGGAGTTCCAAGAGGAGTACCCGTGGCTCTTCGACGAGGGCCGCCTCGTCGGCGGCAAGCCCGTGCGCGGCGTCGGCTGGGTCTTCACCACGCGGCTCCCGGTGCGCAACCCGAAGGTCCTGCGCCAGGCGAAGAAGGCGGCGAAGGTCGTCGCGCCCGAGGAGCCTCCGGTCAAGCGCGCCGCGAAGAAGGCGGCGCCCAAGGCCGCCGCCGCCACGAAGGCCCCGGCGAAGCGGGCCACCAAGGTGGCCAAGGCCGAGCCGGTGGCCAAGGCCGAACCCGTCGCCAAGGCCGAGCCGGTCGCCAAGGCGAAGAGGGCGGCCAAGGCCGTCGCGCCCGCGGAGCCTCCGGCCAAGCGCGCCGCGAAGAAGGCGGCGCCCAAGGCCGCCGCCGCCACGAAGGCCCCGGCGAAGCGGGCCGCCAAGGCGGCTCCGGCCTCGGCCGCGCCCGCGGAGGCCCCGGCCAAGCGCGCCGCGAAGAAGGCGGCACCGCCCACGGTCGCCGAGATCACCCTCGAGCCGGCCGTGGCGCTGCGGCGCGGGCGCCACCCGGTCAACCCCGAGCCCGAGTTCACCCGCTTCCTCGCCGCCCACCGGATCGGGGCGCGGTTCACCGGCGAGGTCGTCACCTTCACCTCCCACGGCGCGGTCATCACCGTGGAGGTGCGTGGCGGCGGCCGCGTCGAGTGCTACGCCCCCACCGCGTCGCTGGGCACGCCGCCCCCGGCGCGGGCCCGCGACGTCCTGAGCCGGGGCGAGCGGCGCGCCTTCCGGCTGGTCGCGGTCGACCCCGAACGGCGGATCGCGGAGCTGGCGCTGGCGTGAGCGAGCCCTCCCTCGACCCGTTGGACTGGCTGCCCCACCGGCCGCCGTTCCTCCTGCTCGACGTGATGACCCGCATCGAGCCGGGCGTCGCGGCCTCGGGTCGTTGGACCCTGCGCGGGGACGAGTGGTTCTTCGCCGGCCACTTCCCGGGGATGCCGGTGACCCCGGGGGTCTTGCTGCTCGAGTCGATCGCCCAGTGTGGGGCGGTGGCCGTGCTCGCCGACCCCCGCTACGCGGGCCGGCTGCCCCTCTTCGGGGGCGTCGAGCGGGCCCGGTTCCGTCGCCAGGTCGTCCCGGGCGAGACGGTCGAGCTCGAGTGCTCGATGTCGCGGCTGTCGGCGCGCGGGGGGCGCGGCGCGGGCCGGGCCACCGTCGAGGGGGCGCTCGCCGCGGAGTGTGAGCTCCTCTTCGTGCTGGCCGACCGCCCGTGAGGGTCGTCACCTGGAACGTCAACTCGCTCAACGCGCGCCTCGCGCGCGTGCTCGAATGGCTCGAGGCGAACGAGCCGGACGTGGCGCTCCTCCAAGAGACCAAGATGCGTGACGACGCCTTCCCGGTCGAGGCGTTCGCCGCCCTCGGCTACGAGAGCGCCCACGTCGGCCAGGGCCAGTGGAACGGGGTCGCCGTCCTCTCGCGGGCCGGGCTCGCCGACGTGGAGCGCGGCCTGAGCGACGGGGAGGCCCGCTTGGTGGGCGCGACGTGCGGGGGGCTGCGGGTCTACTCGTGCTACGTCCCCAACGGACGGGCCCTCGACGATCCCCACTACGCCTACAAGCTGCGCTGGCTCGACGAGCTGCGCGCCCTCCTCGCCGCGCGGGACCGGTCGGCCCCGGTGGTGGTCGCCGGTGACTTCAACGTCGCCCCGGCCGACCTCGACGTCTGGGACCCGACGGCGCTGGCCGGGATGACCCACGCGAGCGCCCCCGAGCGCGCCGCCCTCGACGAGATCGTGGCGACGGGCCTGGTCGACGTGGTGCGGGCCCGCCACCCCGCCGAGCCGTGCTTCACGTGGTGGGACTACCGCGGCGGCGCGTTCCACCGGGGCTGGGGGATGCGCATCGACCTCGTCTACGTCGACGCCGCCCACGCCGAGCGGGTGCGCGCCGCCTTCGTCGACCGCGACGCGCGCAAGGGACCCAAGCCCTCGGACCACGCGCCGGTCGTGGTCGACCTCGACCTCTAGCGGGGGGCGAAGACCGCCTCGACGAGGTGGGGGCCCGGCTCGGCGGCGCTCGCCGCCAGCCGCTCGACGAGCTCCTCGGCCGTGGTCGCCCGGCGGGCCGGGACCCCGAGGCCGCGCGCGAGCGCGACGTAGTCGAGGTCGGGGCGCGAGAGGTCCATCAGCGACGCGCTGGCCGAGCCCTCGGCCAGCGCCCCGAGGCGGTGGCGCTCCCACTCGAGGATGGCGTAGCGGCGGTTCACCAGTACCACGACGGTCACGTCGAGCCCCTCGCGGGCCATCGACCACAGGGCCGGCGCGCTGTAGAGGAAGGAGCCGTCGGCGACGAGGGCGAGCACCCGGCCCGACGAGCCCACCGCGGCCCCGAGCGCGCAGGGCAGGCCGTAGCCCAGGGCGTGGCCGGTGAGCGTGGTGATCCGGTGCGCGGGCGACGCGCTCGTCGCCTCGAAGAGGTGCAGCCCCGAGGTGATCGACTCGTCGACGACGACCGTCCCCTCGACCAGCGTGGCGCCCACCGCCGCGCAGAGCGTCTCGGGGGTGAGGGCCCCCCTCGGCGCCGCGGGCGGCCCGAGCGGGGCGACGGTGCCCCTCGGCGCGCCCAGCCGCTCGACGAGGGCCTCGAGGGCGCCGAGGGCGTCGTCGCCGGGTGCGGCGAGGGTCGTGACGCGGGCGTCCTCGCGCACGAGGCGGCCGGCCACGCCCTCGTAGTCGAAGGGGCCGACGGGCTCGCGGGCGCCCACGAGAACGAGCTCGTCCACCTCGCCCAGCTGGGCCTGGGCGAACTCGGGGACGTAGTTGACCCGCTCGAGGGTCGGCGCCCCCGCCCCGTGGTCGACGATCGCGGGGAACGGCTCCATGAGGAGCCGCGCGCCGCTCGTCGCGGTGACGCGGGTCGCGAGCGCGAGGCCGCGCCGGGTGAGGGCGGCACCCCCGAGCAGGAGGGCCGCGCGCGGGCCCCGGGCGCGCGACGCGGACTCGAGGGCCGCCGGCTCGAACGGGCGCGCCGGCGGCGCGGCGACCGCGGTGACGGGCTCGGCGCACGGCTGTGCG
>NCBE01000082.1 GCA_002255565.1 Actinobacteria bacterium 21-73-9 | reverse complement strand
AGACCCCACAGGGCAGGTCGCAGTGGGCAAAGACGACGAGGGGGCGGCTGGAGCGGTCGAGCCAGTCGTTGACGCGGGAGAGAAGAGTCATCACGCTGCCTTTCGGTCGGCGCCAAAGCGGCGCGCTGTCACCGCTCAGGTTAGCGACGGGCCGCGATAGCGTCGCGGGCCGTGGGACCGAGACTGGAATGGGTGGTCCGCCGGCTCGTCGTCGAGGGCGCGTCGATGGCGCCCACCTACCCGCCCGGCGAGCGGCTGACGGCGCTGCGCCCGTGGCGGCGGGTCCGCGAGGGCGACGTCGTGGTGGTGCGCGACCCCCGTGACCCCGAGCGGTGGCTGCTCAAGCGCTGCGTCGCTCGACGGGCGCGGTGGATCGAGGTCCGGGGCGACAACGAGGCCGCCTCGACCGACTCGCGCGACTTCGGGCCGCTCGACGTGGCCGACGTGGCCTACGTCGTGCCGCGGCCCCGTCCGGCCCCGGTGGCGGGGCCCGCCGCCCTCCACGGGGGATAACCCCTCGTCAGACCGGCGGGGTCACCATTAGGATGCGCCCGTGACGCGACTGGCCGTGCTCTCCTACCACACCTCGCCGCTCGCCCAGCCGGGCACCGGGGACGGGGGCGGGATGAACGTCTATGTCCGCGAGCTCGCGAGCGCCCTGGCCCGGCTCGGCCACGAGGTCGACGTCTACACCCGACGGGACGCCCCGGGTCAGCGCGATCACGTGGTGGTCGAGCCGGGGCTGCGCGTGCATCACGTCACGGCCGGTCCGGCCGCCCCGCTCGAGCGCGACGCGCTGGCTGCCCACGTGGGCGAGTTCGCCGACGGCGTCGTGGCCGCCCTGCGCTGCACCGGCGTGCCTGACGCCATCCACGCCAACTACTGGCTGAGCGGCCTGGTGGGCCACCGGCTCAAGCACGAGCTCGGGGTCCCGCTCGTCGCCACCTTCCACACCCTCGAGCGGGTCACCGCCGGGGCGCTGGACGTCGCCTCGACCGAGCGCGCCGACGCCGAGGCGGCGATGATCGCCTGCGCCGACGCGGTGCTCGCCAACTGCGAGGTCGAGGCCGACCAGATCGTGCGCCTCTACCACGCCGACGCCGCACGCGTGCACGTCGTGCCCCTCGGGGTCGAGCACGCGCTCTTCGCCCCGGGGGACCGGGCCCAGGCCCGACGCGCCCTCGGCCTGGACGACCGGCGGACCTGGCTGCTCTACGCCGGTCGGCTCCAGGAGCTCAAGGGGACCGACCTCGCCCTCGAGACCCTCGTCGAGCTGGAGCGCCGGGGCCACGACGCCGCCCTGGCCATCGTCGGCGGACCGTCGGGGCCGGGGGGGCGCGCGACCCTCGAGCGGCTCCACGGTCGCGTCCTCGAGGCCGGGGTCATCGACCGGGTGCGCTTCGTGGCGCCCCAGGCTCACCACCTGCTCTCGACCTGGATGCGGGCGGCGGACGTGACCCTGGTGCCCTCGCGCGCCGAGAGCTTCGGCCTGGTCGCCCTGGAGTCCTCGGCCTGCGGGACCCCGGTGGTGGCCAGCGCGGTGGGCGGGCTCACGACCCTCATCGACCACGGTCGCACCGGCTACCTGCTCGACGAGCGGGACCCGGCCCGCTGGGCCGACGTGGTGGAGCACTGCGTCGACCCCGCGCGCACCACGACGCTGTCGAACGCGGCCGTGCTGCGCTCGCGCGCCTACACCTGGCGTCGGGCGGCGACGACGCTCGCCGAGCTGGTCGAGGGCCTCGCCGTCGGCGACCTCGTCTCGTGCTAGGTGACCCGGGCCCCGCTCGCCGGTGAGGACGCCCCCCGGCGCCTCGACCAGACGATCGCGCGCTGGGCGGACCAGTGGCCGGGAACCCTGCTCGGCGTGGAGCACCGCGACGAGCCCGACGGGGCCGGCCACCACCACTGGCTGATCCGCCTGCGCGGCACCGAGCGTGACACCGTCACGCTCTGGCTCTCGCTGCGCCAGCGCACGGTCCACGTCGAGTGCGAGCTGGCCCCCGCCCCCGGCGAGCGCCTCGAGGAGGTCTACCGCTTCTGCCTCGCGCGCAACCGCGCCCTGCGCGAGGTGCACCTCGCCCTCGGGCCCGAGGATGGCCTCTACCTGGTGGCCGAGGTGCCGGCGGGCGAGGTGACGGTGGAGCGGCTCGACGAGCTCGTCGGGGCGACGGTCGCCTCGGTCGACGAGCTCTACCCGACGGTGATGGCCCTCGGCCACGGTGCGTGGTTCCGGCGCCGCCCCCCGCGGCCCTAGCCTGAGGCCGTGGCCTACCGACTGATCGTCCTGGGTGCGGGCAAGATGGGCTCCGCCCTCGCCGCCGGCCTGCTCGAGGCGCGCTGGTGCGCCCCCGGCGAGCTCGCCCTGGTCGCGCGGAGCCGCGAGACCAGGGCGGAGCTCGTCGGGCGGTTCCCCGGCGTCGACGTGCTCGCCGGCGTCGAGGAGGCCGTGGTCGACGCCGACACCGGCCTCGTGCTCGCCGTGAAGCCCGACTACGCCGAGTCCGTGGCGCGCGTCGTGGGGGCGACGGGTGTCTCGCGCGTGCTCTCGGTCGTGGCCGGGCTCTCCAGCGCGCGCCTCGAGGCGGCCCTCGGCCGGCCCGTCGCGGTGGTGCGCGCCATGCCCAACACCCCGGTCCTCGTGCGCCGGGGAGCTACCGCCATCGCCGGCGGGGCGCACGTGACCGCGGCCGACCTCGACTGGGCCGAGTCGGTCATGGGGGCCGTCGGGACGGTGGTGCGGGTCAGCGAGCGCAACATCGACGCGGTGACCGGGCTCTCGGGCCCGATGCCCGCCTACCTCTACCTCGTGGTCGAGGCGCTCGTCGAGGCCGGGGTCCACCAGGGCCTCGAGCGCTCGGTGGCGACCCGCCTGGTCGTCGACACCTTCGCCGGGGCCGGGGCCCTCCTCCAGGGGACGGGCGAGACGCCCGAGGCGCTGCGCGCCCAGGTCACCTCGCCCGGGGGGACGACCGCGGCCGGGCTGCGCGTGCTCGAGAGCCGGGCGGTGCGCTCGGCCTTCTTAGAGGCGGTGGCCTCGGCGGCCGAGCGCAGTCGCCAGATGGGGCGCTGAGCCGCTGCACTAGCGTTGCCCCGTGGCGACCCGAGCGCGCTCCAGGCGCCTTTCGGAGCCGACGATCTCTCGCCTGCCGGTCTATCAGCGGATCGCCGAGGGCTTCGTGCGACGCGGCGAGACGCGAATCGACTCGCGCCAGATCGGTGAGCTCGCCGGCGTGACCCCGACGACGGTGCGCCGGGACCTCTCGGGACTGGGCTCGTTCGGCACCCGGGGCTCGGGCTACGAGGTCTCGGTGCTCATCGAGCGGATCGCCGAGGCGCTCGGCCACGACCAGAGCTACGACGTGATCGTCGTGGGCGTCGGCAACCTCGGCCGGGCGCTCGTGAACTCGTCGAACTTCCTCATCCGCGGGGCGTGCCTGAGCGCCCTCTACGACGTCGACCCGGCCGTCGTCGGCCAGGAAGTGGCCGGCCACGTGGTGCGGCCCCTCGACGCGCTGGCGGGCCCGGCGACCCTCGGGGTCATCTGCACCCCGGCCGACTCGGCCCAGGACGTGGCCGACCGGCTGGTGGCGGCCGGCGTGCGCGCGATCCTCAACTTCGCCCCCCAGGTGGTCTCGGTCCCGCTCGGGGTCGCCGTGCACTACGTTGACCTGTCGATCGAGCTGCAGATCCTGATGTACCACGTCATCCACGGGACCGGACCGCTGGCCGGGGGCGTCCTGCACTCCCTCGGCCTCTCCGGCGGCTCGCCGCGGCGTGGCTCGTAGCATGGTCGGTGAGCCGGAGGGACCGTGGCACTGATCTCAGTGGGAATCGATCACGAGCACGCGCCCCTCGAGCTCCTCGAGCGGGTCACCGTGGCCGAGGGGGAGTGGCCCAAGGTGCTGCGCACCCTCGCGTCGCACCGCAACGTGCACGAGGCGGTCTTCGTGTCGACCTGCCTGCGCACCGAGGTCATCGCCGTCGTGGACCGCTTCCACGACGCCATCGACGAGACGACCCGGGTCCTGTCCGAGGCCACCGGCGTCGAGGTGGCCGCCTTCACCGACCGGCTGAGCGTGGCCTTCGAGCACGACGTCGTGACCCACCTGTTCGAGGTCGCGGCCGGGCTGCGCTCGGTGGTGCCGGGCGAGTTCGAGATCCTGGGCCAGCTGCGCCGCGCGGTCGAGCTCGCCGTGGAGGAGCAGAGCGCCGGGCCGGTCGTGGGCGAGCTGTTCACCCGCGCGATCGCGGCCGGGCGACGGGTGCGCGCCGAGACCGGGATCGCCCGGGGGACGACGAGCTTCGCGCACGCCGCCGCCGCCGCCGGCGTCGAGGAGCTCGGGGGTGACCTCGCCGGGGCCCGCGTGGTGGTGGTCGGCGCCGGCCAGATGGGCGCCGGGGTCGCCCGGGCCCTGCTCGGGGTGCGGCCCGGGCCCGAGCGGCTCATCCTGGTGAACCGCACCGTCGAGCGTGCCGAGGCCCTGGCGGCCGAGCTCGACGACCCCCGCGTGGTCGTCGAGCGGCTCGAGCGACTCGACGCGGCCCTCGACGGCGCGCGCCTCCTCGTCGTGGCGGTCGAGACCGAGACGCCCCTCGTCCAGCGGGACCACCTCGACGGGCTCGGGGGGGTGGCCGTGGTGGACCTGGGCCTGCCCCGGGCGGTGGACCCGTCGGTGGACGAGCTCGCCGGCGTGGTGCGCATCGACATCTCGCACCTGCGCGAGCGTGTCGACCGGGCCCTCGGGGACCGGCGCGAGGCGATCGACGCCGCCCGGGCGATCGTGGCGAGCGAGGCGGCCCGGTTCCTCGACGACCAGCGAGCCCGGGGGGCCGCCGTGATCGTGCGCGAGCTTCGCGAGCACTTCGACGACGTGGTCGCGGCCGAGCTGGAGCGACGCGGCCACGAGCTCGCCGCCCTCGACGAGGCCGGGCGCGACCTCGTCGCCTCGGTGGTGCGCTCGGTCGTGGCGAAGATCGCGCACCGGCCCACCGTCGCGCTCAAGGAGTCCGCCGGGACCGACCAGGGGACGCGCCTGGGCGAGGCGGTGCGCGCGCTGTTCGACCTATGAGCCTGCGCCTGGCCACGCGGCGCTCGCCGCTGGCCCTGGCCCAGGCCGACGCCGTCGCTCGTCGCCTCGGGGCGCTCGGCGTCGAGTGCGCGATCGTGCCGGTCGAGACGAGCGGCGACCGTGACCGCACGAGCGCGCTGTCGGCCCTCGGCGGCCAGGGCGTCTTCGCCGTCGAGGTCCAGCGGGCCCTCGTCGAGGCCCGGGCCGACGTCGCGGTCCACAGCGCGAAGGACCTCCCGAGCGCGTCGCCCGAGGGGCTGGTCCTTTCGAGCGTGCCCGAGCGTCGCGACCCCGCCGACGTCCTCGTCGGGCGCACCCTCGCCGGGCTCGGGCCCGGTGCGAGCGTCGCCACGGGCTCCCCGCGGCGGCGCGCCTTGTTGCTCGAGCGCCGCCCGGACCTGCGCGTGGTGGGCCTGCGCGGCAACATGGCCACGCGCCTGGCGGCGGCCGGCCACGACGGCGTCGACGCGGTCGTGGCCGCGGCGGCCGCCCTCGAGCGCCTCGGGGTGGTCCCGGAGGTGGTCGAGCGCCTCGACCCGACCTGGTTCGTCCCCCAGGTCGGCCAGGGCGCCCTCGCCCTCGAGGCGCGCGAGGACGACGGGGCGACGCGCGAGGTCCTCGCGGCGATCGACGACGCCGCGGCTCACCGGGCGCTCCTCGCCGAGCGGGCCTTCCTGGCCGAGCTCGGCGCCGGGTGCGCCGTGCCGGTCGGGGCGCACGCGACCGCGCACGGTGACGCCCTCGAGCTCACCGGGGTGATGCTCGACGCCGACGGCGCGCGCAGCGCACGCGCGAGCCGACGCGGCGCCGACCCCGTCGCGCTCGGTCGCGACCTCGCGCGCCACCTGCGCGACGACCTCGGCGGCGGGGCCCTCACGGCGGTGCGCTAGTGCGCGCGGTCCTCACGCGCGAGGAGGGCCGCAACGTCGCAACGCGCTCGTGGCTGCCCGGGGGGTGGTCGGTCGAGGAGGTGCCGGCCACCGCGACGCGTTACGAGGATCCGGCCCTCGTCGAGGCGGCCGCCGCGCCCGGCGGGCCCTACCGGTGGGTCGTGGTGACGAGCGCGCGGGCCGCGCGCTACGCCGCCGTCGCCCCCGGAGCGCGCGTGGCGGCGGTCGGCCCGGCGAGCGCGTCGGCCCTCGAGGCCCTCGGGGTGGCCTGCGCGGTGGTCGGCGACGTCGGGGCCCTCGCCCTGGCCGGGGCGATCGACGAGGGGCCGGTCCTGGTGCTGGCGGCGCGCGCGGGGCGGCGCGAGCTCGTCGAGGCGCTCTCGGAGCGCGGGCTGGCCTGTGGGGTCGTCGAGTGCTACGAGACGGTCCCGGTCGCGCTCGGCCCCGGCGAGCGCGCGCTGCTCGAGGCGGCCGACGTGGTGGTCGTTGGCGCGCCCTCGGCGTGGGCGGTCGTGGCGGGCTCGGTCCACCCCGACGCCTGGGTCGTGGTGCCGGGCGAGACGACTCGGGCCGCCGTCGGGCAGGGCCACTCCCGGGTCGTGGTGGCCTGGGGGCCGGGGGCGACCGGGGCGCTCGCGCGCCTGGCGCCGCGCCGGGACCCCGGGGGAGGGGCCCAATAGGCTGGCCCCGTGTTCCCCGCCCAGCGACCCCGCCGCCTGAGGGCCAGCGCCGCCCTGCGCGACCTCGTGGCCGAGACCGGCCTCTCGGCGTCGCGGCTGATCGCGCCGCTGTTCGTCGCCGAGGGGCGTGACGAGCCCCGTCCGATCCTCTCTTTGCCCGGCCACTCCCAGCACACGCTCGACTCGCTGCGCGCCGAGGTCGAGGCGCTCGCGCGCGCGGGGGTGGGCGCGGTGATCCTCTTCGGGGTCCCCGAGGCCAAGGACGAGACCGGCTCGGGGGCCTGGGACCCCGAGGGCGTCGTCCAGGTCGCCCTGGCGCGCCTGCGCGCCGACGTGGGCGACGACCTCATCGTCATGGCCGACCTGTGCCTCGACGAGTACACGAGCCACGGCCACTGCGGCGTGCTCGACGCCCGCGGCACGGTCGACAACGACGCCACCCTCGAGCTCTACGCG
This sequence comes from Actinobacteria bacterium 21-73-9, assembly GCA_002255565.1. Classification (GTDB taxonomy): domain Bacteria; phylum Actinomycetota; class Acidimicrobiia; order Acidimicrobiales; family RAAP-2; genus RAAP-2. The sequence continues at coordinate 2,385 of NCBE01000082.1, read as the reverse complement.
CGCGTGGCGCTCGCCCAGGCCCAGGCCGGGGCGCGCGTGGTCGCCCCGAGCGGGATGATGGACGGCCAGGTCGGCGCGATCCGCACGGCCCTCGACGGGGCCGGCTTCAGCGACGTCGCCATCTTGGCCTACAGCGCGAAGTACGCGAGCGCCCTCTACGGGCCCTTCCGCGAGGCCGTGGCCGTCGAGATCGCCGGCGGGGGCGACCGGCGCGGCTACCAGCAGGACCCCCGCAACCGTCGCGAGGCGCTGCTCGAGGCGCGCGCCGACGTCGACCAGGGCGCCGACATGGTCATGGTCAAGCCGGCGATCGCCTACCTCGACGTGCTGAGCGACCTGCGCGCCGCGCTCGACGTGCCGGTCCTCGCCTACCAGGTGAGCGGGGAGTACGCGATGATCAAGGCCGCCGACGAGCGGGGCTGGATCGACGGGCGGGCCGTCGCGCTCGAGCAGCTCACCGCGATCCGCCGCGCCGGCGCCGACGCGATCCTCACCTACTTCGCCCGCGAGCTGGCCGGGGCGCTGTCGTGACCAACGACGAGTGGTTCGCGCGCGCGCGCGCGGTCATCCCCGGCGGGGTCGACTCGCCGGTGCGCTCCTTCGCCTCAGTGGGGGGAGTGCCCTACACCGTCGAGCGCGGCGAGGGGGCCTACGTCGAGGACGTCGAGGGCACCCGCTACCTCGACTACGTCCAGTCCTACGGGGCCTCGCTGGTGGGCCACGCCCACCCCGAGGTGGTGGTCGCCCTGGCCCGGGCGGCGGCCGGCGGGTCGACCTTCGGCGCGCCCACCCCGGGCGAGGTCCTGCTCGCCGAGGCCATGACCGAGGCCGTCGCCGGGCTCGAGCAGGTCCGGCTCGTCTCGTCGGGCACCGAGGCCGTGATGAGCGCGGTGCGCGTGGCGCGCGGGGCCACCGGGCGCACCCGCGTCGTGAAGTTCGACGGCTGCTACCACGGCCACTCCGACGCCCTGCTCGTGGCGGGTGGCAGCGGGGTGGCCCAGCTCGGGCTGCCCGGCTCGGCCGGGGTCACCGCCGGGGCCGTCGCCGACACCGTGGTCGCGCCGTACAACGAGGTGCCCACCTTGGACGAGTCGGTGGCCTGCGTGCTCGTCGAGCCCGTCGCCTGCAACATGAACCTGGTCGGGAGCACTTCGGGGTCACCCCGGACCTGTGGTGCTTCGGCAAGGTGATCGGCGGCGGGCTGCCGGTGGGGGCCTTCGGCGGGCGGCGCGAGACGCTCACGGTCCTCGCCCCGGAGGGTCCCGTCTACCAGGCGGGCACGCTCTCGGGCAACCCGCTCGCCACCGCGGCCGGGCTCCAGGTCCTCTCCATGGTGGACTCGAGGGACCTCGCGGGCCTCGCCGATCGCGTGGCGAGCCTCGCGCGCGCGATCGAGGCCGCGGTGGCCGACGCCGGCCTCTTCTGTCGGGTCCCGACCGTCGGCGCCCTGGCGGGGATCTACCTGGCCGACGAGGAGTTCGCGGCGCCGACCAACGCCGACGAGGTCCGCCCCCTCGCCACCAACGGGCTCTACCCCCGGTTCTTCCACGGGATGCTCGAGCGCGGCGTCGCTCTCGCGCCCGGCGCCTACGAGATCCTCTTCACGTCGCTCGCCCACACCGACGCCGACCTCGCGCGCACGGCCGAGGCCGCCGGCGACGTGGCGCGCTCGCTACGTCCGTGAGCGCCGTCGCCAGTGCGGGCTGGAGCGTCCGGCCGCCCTTTGTCCCCAACGGCCCGACCGAGCCGGTGACCCTCCTGCTCGACGACGCGGCCCTCACCCAGCTGGCCGGGGCGCCGCCGGTCGCCTGGCAGACGCCCTGGAGCGAGCTGGGCGAGGTGGAGCTCGTGCGCGCGGCCGGTCGCGTCGGGCTCGCCGCCACCGTCGGCGGGGTGCGCTACCTCTGGCGCCGGCGCGGGGTCGAGGGGTTCGACGAGCTCGCGGCGCTCGTCGAGGCCCACGGCGGCGTGGTGCGCCGGGGACGCCCGCGCGTCGCGCTGGCGGCGGTGGCCGCGGCGGTGCTCGTGGCGTCGGTCGCCGCCGGCGCCGTGGCCTGGCTGGTGCGCCGCGGGCCCAACGAGCTCGCCAGCGCTCGCGCGGCCAACCTGACCCTCACGGACCTGCCCCCGGGGTGGTACGCGAACAGCGAGGGCGTCCTCTCCTACCTCGTCCCGCCGGCCTCGAAGGTGTACACCTCGACCACCACCACGGCCCCGAGCGCGCCGACGAGCGCGAACCGGGCATTCGACGCCGCGGCGAAGGTCTTCCAGGGCTGCCTCGGGGTCGCCGGCCGCGCCGACCGCGTCTACGGCGCCGCCGGCCAGCAGCCCGACTACCAGGTCTCTTCGGCCGTGTTCGAGAGCAACCTCGGCGGCGGCGGCGAG
>NCBE01000081.1 GCA_002255565.1 Actinobacteria bacterium 21-73-9 | reverse complement strand
GTTGAAGTAGTCGGCCATGTTGTAGCCGCAAAAGGGCAGCATCGCGAAGGGATCGCGCCGCAGGTTGCCCACGGCGCCGGTCGCCGCGGCCGTGGTCTCACTGGCCATGATCGAGCCCAGAAAGACGCCGTGGTCCCAACTGCGAGACTGGAAGACCAGGGGTACGACGCTCGCGCGGCGTCCGCCAAAGAGGATCGCGTCGATCGGCACGCCCGCGGGGTCTTCCCACTCGGGCGCGATGGCGGGGTCTTGAGCCGCGGGCGCGGTGAATCGCGAGTTCGGGTGCGCGGCGGGCGTGCCGAGATCCTGGCTCCAGGGCTGGCCCTTCCAATCAATGAGACCAGCGGGCGGCTCGCCCATGCCCTCCCACCACACGTCGCCGTCGGCCGTGAGGGCGGTGTTGGTGAAGATCGTGTTGGCCTCGATGGAGTACATCGCGTTGGGGTTGGTCTCCATGTTGGTGCCCGGCGCGACGCCGAAGAAGCCGGCCTCGGGGTTGATCGCGTAGAGCCGGCCGTCGGGGCCGGGCTTCATCCAGCAGATGTCGTCGCCGATCGTCTCGACCTTCCACCCGGGCAGGGTGGGGACCATCATCGCGAGGTTGGTCTTGCCGCACGCGCTGGGGAAGGCCCCGGTGACGTAGCGGACCTCGCCGGCCGGGTTGGTCAGCTTGATGATGAGCATGTGCTCGGCCAGCCAGCCGTCGTCACGCGCGAGCACCGAGGCGATGCGCAGCGCGAAACACTTCTTGCCCAGCAGCGCGTTGCCGCCGTAGCCCGAGCCGTACGAGACGATCTCGCGGGTCTCGGGGAAGTGCACGATGTACTTGTTCTCCGCGTCGCACGGCCACGCCACGTCGGCCTGGCCCTCGGCGAGGGGCATCCCCACCGAGTGCAGGCACGGCACGAACTCGCCGGTGTCGCCGAGCACCTCGAGGGCGCCCTGGCCCATGCGGGTCATGATCCGCATCGAGACCGCGACGTAGGCCGAGTCCGTGACCTCGACCCCGATGTGGGAGATCTTCGAGCCGAGCGGACCCATCGAGAAGGGCACCACGTACATGGTGCGGCCCCGCATCGAGCCCTCGAACAGGCCGTTCAGCGTCGCGCGCATCTCGGCCGGGTCGCGCCAGTTGTTGGTCGGACCGGCGTCGGCCTCGCGCTCGGAGCAGATGAAGGTGCGGTCCTCGACGCGCGCCACGTCGCCGGGGTCGGAGGCCGCGTAGTAGCTGTGGGGCCGCTTGGCCTCGGAGAGCTTCGTGAAGGTCCCGTTGTCCACCAGCAGCTGGCAGAGGGCGTCGTACTCCTCGGCCGAGCCGTCGCACCAGTGGATACGATCGGGCGTCGTGAGCCTGGCCACTTCCTCGACCCACTCGATGCCATGACCACGCCGGACGACCCAACCAGAGAACGTGACCGGCGTGAGGATGACGTCCTGGAGCGTATAGCGAAAATAGTGGGCCCCGGCTCACCGGCGCGCGGCGAGCTGTTCGTCGGCGACGACGCGGCGATCCTGCGTCCCCTGGTCGGACAGGTCGTCGTCTCGACCGACGTGGCCGTCGCGGGGGTCCACCTCGATCTCAGCCTTTTCTCCCTCTCGGACCTGGGGTACAAGGCCGTGGCGGCCGCGCTGAGCGACCTCGCGGCGATGGGCGCGCTGGCGCGCGCCCTCGTGCTCGCGGTCACCGCGCCCCCGGGCACCGACCTCGAGGCGCTGCACGAGGGCGTCGCCGAGGCGGCGGCCGCGGCGGGCTGCCCGGTGGTGGGGGGCGACCTCTCGCGCGGGGGCGAGCTGGCCGTGGCCGTGACGGTCATCGGGGAGTGCCCGGGCGCCGGCGCGGTGCGCCGCTCCGGGGCGCGAGCGGGGGACCGGCTCTACGTGACCGGTCCGCTCGGGCGCTCGGCGGCGGGGCTGCGCCGTCGCCGCGCGGGGGCCGGGCTCGACGACGTGCTCGTGCGCGCGCACCGCCGGCCCCGCCCGCTGCTCGCCGAGGGTCGGGCCGCGCGGGGCGCCGGGGCCCACGCGATGATGGACCTCTCGGACGGCCTCGGCATCGACCTGCACCGTCTGGCCGACGCGTCGGGGGTCGGCTTCGCCCTCGCGACGGTGCCGGTCGCCGAGGGGGCGACGCTCGAAGAGGCGATCAGCGGGGGCGAGGACTACGAGCTGCTCGTGGCGACGCCCGACGCCCGACGCCTCGCCGAGGTGTTCGCCGCTCGGGGCCTACCGGCGCCGATCGAGGTGGGCGCGGTCGTCGCCGACGCGCGCACCCGCACCCTCGGGGGGCGGCCCCTCGAGCGCCGGGGCTTCGAGCACCGGCTCTGACTAGAGGGCGCTGCGCGAGGGCTTGACGACCTTGCCCGAGCGCAGGCAGCCGGTGCACACGTTGATGTGCTTCGGGGTCCGCCCGACCAGGGCGCGCACGCGCTGGATGTTCGGGTTCCACCGGCGCTTGGTGCGACGGTGCGAGAACGACACGTTCATCCCGAACGAGGGCTTCTTGCCGCAGAGGTCGCAGACGGACGCCATGGTGAGAGTTCTCCTTGCGGCCCCGGCCAGGGGCTGATCGACAGGGTGTCCATTGTAGCATCGGCGGCGTGGTTGCCACCTCGCTTGGCGCGAGCGACTTGCGCGAGGTCGTCGCCACCTACCTCGAGCTGCTGCGCTCGCACCGCGAGGTCCTGAACCGCCTCAACGTCTATCCGGTCCCCGACGGGGACACCGGGACGAACATGACCCTCACGGTCGAGTCGGTCTCGATCGGCCTGGCGGCGCTCGGCGAGGACGCCACCCTCGAGGCCGTCGGCCAGGCGATCTCCCACGGGTCGCTCATGGGGGCCCGGGGCAACTCCGGGGTGATCCTCAGCCAGATCCTGCGCGGGGTGGTCGAGGAGGTCGGCGACGCCGAGGCCGTCGACGCCAAGACCCTCGCGGCCGCGCTGGCGCGCGCCGACGAGCTCGCCCGCCAGGCGGTGGTCCACCCGGTCGAAGGCACGATCCTCACGATCGCCCGCGCGGCGGCGCGGGCCGCGGCCCCCCACGAGGACGACCTCGTCGAGCTCGTGCGCGCGGCGCGCGACGAGGCCACCAAGGCCCTCGCCCACACCCCCGAGCAGCTCCCGGCGCTCGCCCAGGCCGGCGTCGTCGACGCCGGTGGCTCGGGGCTCGTGCTCTTCTTCGACGCGCTCTGCCACGAGGTGGCCGGCGACGCGCTGCCCGAGGCGCCGCCGCTCGAGTCGGTGCCCTCCCACGTGCACGAGGCGGCCAGCGCCGGGCCGCTCGGACCGACCTACGAGGTGATGTTCCTGCTCGAGGGGGACGACGCGCGGATCCCGGCCTTCCGCGAGGTCTGGACGGGCCTCGGCGAGTCGATCGTCATCGTCGGGGGCCAGGGCCTCTACAACTGCCACATCCACACCGACGACATCGGCGGGGCCATCGAGGCCTCCCTCGACGCGGGACGTCCGCGCGAGATCCGCGTCACCAACCTCTCGGACCAGGTCCTCGAGGAGCGCTGGGTGCGCGAGGCCACGATCGAGCGTCTCCCCGAGGTGGCGCGCCCCCCGGCGCCGGCGACCTCGGTCGTGGCGGTCGTGGTGGGCGAGGGCGTGGGCCGGATCTTCTACTCGCTCGGCGTGCGCGAGCTCGTGGCCGGGGGCCAGTCGATGAACCCGGCGACGGCCGACCTCGTCAAGGCCGTCGCCGCCACCGGCTCGCCCGAGATGGTGATCCTGCCCAACAACAAGAACGTGCGCCTGGTGGCCGAGCGTGTCGGCGACCTGGTGGACCGGGTGGTGCGCGTGGTGCCGACCGACTCGGTGATCGAGGGCTTCGCCGCGCTGCTCGCCTACGACCCGGCCGCGACGGCCGAGGAGAACGCCGCGGCGATGACCGCCTCGGCGCAGAAGGTCACGACGGGCGAGGTGACCCGGGCGGTGCGCGATTCGGAGTGCGACCTCGGCCCCATCCACCGCGGCGACTGGATCGGGCTCGGCCCGGGGGGCGTGCGCGCCGTGGCCGACTCGGTGTCGGGGGCGGCGCGGGCGCTGATCGCGGCCCTCGCGCGACCCGAGCACGAGCTCGTCACCCTCATCGAGGGCGACGGCTCGTCGCCGGCCAACACCCGGCGCATCACCGACTACCTGGCCGAGGAGTTCCCCCACCTCGCGGTCGAGGTCCACCACGGGGGCCAGCCGCTCTACCCGTACTACGTCGGCCTCGAGTGAGCGACGCGCCCGGGCGCACGCTGGTCGAGCTGGCCGGGATCGGGGTCGAGCGTCTCGTCGGGGTGGGCGAGCGCCGGCGCGCGGCGCTCGCCGAGATGGGGATCGACTCGGTGCTCGACCTGCTCTCGTGGTTCCCGCGTCGCTACGTCGACCGGACCCGCCGGGTCGACCTCGCCGAGCTGGCGGTCGGCGAGACGGCCGCCGTCTACGGCGAGGTGGTCGCCACCCGCGCGCGCCGGACCCGCCAGGGCCGCTCGATGGTCGAGGTGACCGTGGGCGACGGCGCGAGCGCGCTCGGCGTCGTCTTTTTCAACCAGCCCTGGCGCGAACGCCAGCTCACCCGGGGCGTGGGGGCCCTCTTCTTCGGGGCGCTCGGCGAGTACCGGGGGCGTCGTCAGATGACCAACCCCACCGTCGAGGTCGTCCTCGACCCCACCGGGAGAGAGCGTGACCCCGAACGGATCGGTCGGGTGGTCGCGGTCTACCCCTCGGGCGCCGAGGGGCTCGCCAGCTGGGAGATCGCCGACCTGGTCGACCAGTCGCTGCGCCGCGCCGGACCCCTCGCCGACCCCCTGGCGCCGGCGGTGCGCGAGGCGTATGACCTCCTCGAGCGCACCGACGCCTACCGGGGCATCCACCGGCCCGAGACGGCGCTCTTTGAGTCGCCGGCGCGCCGGCGGCTCGCCTTCGACGAGCTGTGGCGGCTCCAGGTCGCGAGCCTCGAGCGGCGCCGGCGCCTCGAGCGCGACGCGCTCGGGATCGCCCACCCCGACCTCACGGGCGAGCTCGGGGGCGGGGCGAGCCTCGTCGGGCGCTTCGTCGTCGGGCACCGCTTCGCCCTCACCGACGCCCAGCGCCGCGCCGCACTCGAGGTCCTCTCGGACCTCGCCGCCCCCGCGCCGATGCACCGGCTCCTCCAGGGCGACGTCGGCGCGGGCAAGACCACGGTGGCGTTGCTCGCCGTGCTGGGCGCGCGCGAGGGCGGTCGCCAGAGCGCCCTCGTAGCCCCGACCGAGGTGCTGGCCGAGCAGCACGCCGCCTCCTTGCGCGCCGACCTCGCGGGGCTCGAGGTGGACGACGACGAGGTCCTCGGGGGGCGGCGCGCCCTGCGGGTCGGCCTGCTCACCGGTCGCGCCGGCGCCCGCGAGCGGCGCGAGGTGCTCGAGGCCCTCGCCGCCGGCGGGATCGACGTCGTGGTGGGCACCCACGCCCTCTTCGAGGCGACGGTGCGCTTTCGCGCCCTCGGGCTCGTCGTGGTCGACGAGCAGCACCGATTCGGGGTCGCCCAGCGGGCCGTCCTCATCGAGGCGGCCCGCGAGCGCTCCCTCGAGGGGCGCGACCCGGACCTGCTCGTGATGACGGCCACCCCCATCCCGCGCACGGCCGCCCTCACGGTCTTCGGCGACCTCGACCAGTCGGTGCTCGACGAGCTGCCGGCCGGGCGCCGCCCGGTGGAGACCCACTGGCTGCGCGCCGACCCCGACGCCGCCTGGGCGAGGGTGCGCGAGGAGGTGGCGGCCGGGCGGCGCGCCTTCGTGGTCTGCCCGCTCGTCGAGGAGTCCGAGAAGCTCGACGCGGCGAGCGCCGTGGCCGAGCGCGACCGGCTGGCCGGGGGCGCGCTCGCGGGGCTGCGCGTGGGGCTGGTGCACGGCCAGATGCCCGGCGCCCAGAAGGAGGAGGCCATGGGGGCGCTGCGCGCGGGCGAGCTCGACGTCCTGGTGGCGACGGTGGTGATCGAGGTCGGGGTCGACGTGCCCGAGGCGACGGTGATCGTGATCGAAGACGCGTGGCGCTTCGGGCTGGCCCAGCTCCACCAGCTGCGCGGGCGGGTGGGGCGCTCCGACCGCCCGAGCTGGTGCTACCTGCTGGGCGAGCCCCCGAGCGAGGACGGATCGGCGCGCCTCGAGGCCCTCGTCGGCTCGAACGACGGCTTCGCCCTCGCGGCGCGCGACCTCGAGCTGCGCGGCGAGGGGACCCTGCTCGGGGCCCGCCAGCGGGGGCGCAGCGACCTGCGCCTGGCGAGCCTGGTGCGCGACGCCGACCTCGTCGAGGCCGCCCGGACACTGGCGGCCGACCTCGTCGGGGCCGGCGGCGAGGCCCTCGAGGCGGCCCTCGCCGAGGTGCGGCTCTTCGTCGAGGCCGACGACGAGTCGTACCTGCACCGCTCCTAGCACGTAGCCTGGGCTAGTGCGGGTGATCGGCGGCACGGCGCGCGGCCGCCCGTTGCGGGCGAAGCTGCCCCCCTCGGTCCGCCCGACGACCGACTACGCCCGCGAGGCGATCTTCTCGATGCTCGAGAGCCGCGGGGGCCTGCACGGCCTGGTCGTCGCCGACCTGTTCTGCGGCTCGGGCGCCATGGGCATCGAGGCCCTCAGCCGGGGCGCAGACCTCGTCTACTTCGTCGACGCCGACCGGGCCTGCCTCGCCGCGGCCGAGGAGAACCTCGCCCCGCTCGGCCTGGGGGGTCGGGCCGTCTTCGTCCAGGCCCTCCTGCCGCGCTGGAGCCCCCCGACCGGGCTCGACCTGGTGCTCGCGGACCCCCCCTACGGGCCGCTCGACCTCTCGGCCCTGCTCGAGGGGGTCGGGGCCGGCCGGGTGGTGGTTGAGAACGACCGGTTCATGGCCCCGCCGCCGGGCTGGAGGGTCACGAAGGAGAAGCGCTACGGCACTACGCTCGTGACGATGCTCGAACCCACTTCGGGGGACCTCTCGTGACCGTCGGGCTGATCCCCGGGTCGTTCGACCCCTTCCACAACGGCCACCTCGAGATCGTCGAGCGCGCCTCGCCGATCTTCGACGAGGTCGTCGTCGCGGCCATCCGCAACCCCCAGAAGTCCGAGCCGATGTTCACCCTCGAGGAGCGCCGCGACATGATCGCCGAGTCGGTGGCGCACCTGGAGAACGTGCGCATCGTCTCGATCTCGACGCTGCTCGTGAAGGTGGCGCGCGACGTCGCCGCGACGGCGATCGTCAAGGGCCTTCGGGCCGTGTCGGACTTCGAGAACGAGCTCCAGATGGCCCAGATGAACCGCTCCCTCTCGGGGGTGGAGACCCTCTTTCTCCCCTCGAGCTCGCACTCCTCGTTCATCGCCTCACGCCTGCTTCGCGAGGTCGCGCGCTTCGGCGGTGACGTCACCGCCTTCGTGCCCGAGCCCGTCGCCAAGCGGCTGCGCGAGCGCTACCCGGAGACCCCGTGACCTACGACCCCTATACCGAGGAGGTCCCCTTCGCCGAGGACCCCCACGCCCTGGCGGCGCGCGACCTCGAGTCCGAGCTGCGCGAGGTGATCGAGCTGATCGCGAGCGCGAAGCAGATGCCGCTGTCGAACTCGGCCCTGATCCCGCGCGACGAGGTGCTCGGGCGCCTCGAGGACGCCCTGCGCGTCCTGCCCGAGGAGATCCGCGAGGCCCGCTGGGCCCTGCGCGACCGCGAGGAGCTCATGGCCGCCGAGATGGCCAAGGCCCAACAGCTCATGGACCAGGTCCGCGCCGAGGCCGCGCGCATGGTCGACCGCACCGAGATCGTGCGCCAGAGCCGGCTCAAGGCCGACCAGATCGTCGCCGACGCCCGCGCCGAGGCCCGCCAGCTCATCAACCAGGCCGAGGACTTCATCGACGCCAAGCTCGGCGGGTTCGAGATCGTGCTCGAGCGACTCATGAAGACGGCCCACTCGGGGCGCGAGCGCCTGAGCGCCCAGGTCGCGCCGCCGTCGGTCACGAGCGCCGACGCGCCGCTCGAGGACTTCCTCGCCCCGGCCCCCGAGCCCCCCGCACCCCAGGGCGGGGGTGACGACTCCTTCTTCGACCAGGACGCCTTCTAGTGGGCTCGCCCTACCTCGTCCCCGTGGCCACCTTGTTGCGCGACGTCCCCTCGGCGCGCCGCGTGGCCTTCGAGGCGCCCTTCGACGAGCCCCACGAGTTCGCCCCGCGCGGGCCGGCCGAGACCGACGTCTTCCCCGAGGCCCTCGTGCACGTCGACGTGGCCCTGCAGAGCTTCGTCGGGGGCCTGCGCGCGCACGGGCGGGTCGAGGCCCCCTGGCACGGGATATGCCGGCGCTGCTCGGCGCCCGTGCTCGGGCGCTCGAGCGTGGCGGTCGACGAGCGCTTCGTCGAGCGGCGCGACCCGGGCGACGAGGAGACCTACCTCATCGAGGGCGACGTGGTCGACCTGGCGCCGCTCGCCCACGACGCGATCCTGCTCGACCTGCCGCTCGCGCCGCTGTGCCGCGAGGACTGCCGGGGGCTCTGCCCCCAGTGCGGGATTGACCGCAACGAGGCCACCTGCGACTGCTCGGCGCCGCGCGACCCGCGGTGGGCTACACTGGACGGACTTCGTTTCGCCGACCCCGGCTAGGCCCGGGCGGCTTCACAGGTGAAAGAGACCGATTATGGCCGTCCCCAAGCGAAAGACCAGCAAAGCCCGCACGCGTTCGCGCCGCGCCGCCAACTGGCGCCTGGGGCGTCCGGCCCGCAGCGTCTGCCCCCAGTGCGCCACCGCCAAGGCCCCTCACGTGGTCTGTTCGAACTGCGGCTGGTACAAGGGCCGCGTCGCGGTCGAGGTCGACTGACTTGAGCCTGCCCATCGCCCTTGACGCGATGGGCGGGGACTTCGCCCCCGGGGAGATCGTCGCGGGCGCGCGCCGCGCCGTCGACGAGCTGGGGATCGAGGTCACGCTCGTGGGCGTGCCCGAGCTGCTCGGCGACCCGCGGGGACTGCCGGTCGTGGCCTGCACCGAGGTCATCGCGATGGACGAGGACCCCGGCGCCGGCGTGCGCACGAAGAAGGACTCCTCGCTCGTGCGCGCCGCCGAGCTCGTGCGCGACGGCGCGGCCTCGGCGATGGTCTCGGCCGGCAACACCGGGGCCACGATGGCCGCGGCGCTGCTGCGCATGGGCCGGGTCCCGGGCGTCGTGCGCCCGTGCATCGCCACGCCCATCCCGCGCCCCGGCACGACCCCGATGGTGCTGGTCGACTCCGGCGCCAACTCCGAGTGCACCCCCGAGATGCTCGTCCAGTTCGCCCAGATGGCCTCGGCCTTCCACGCGGCGTACTTCGAGACCCCCGCGCCGCGGGTGGGCCTGCTCTCGATCGGCGAAGAGCCGACCAAGGGGTCGCCGCTCGTCAAGGCGGCCCACCAGCTGCTCGCGGCGACCCCGGGGCTCGCCTTCGTGGGCAACGTCGAGGGCCGCGACCTCGTCCCCTCGCCGGTCGAGGTCGTGGTGACCGACGGCTTCACCGGCAACGTGGCCCTCAAGACCATGGAGGGGACGCTGCGCTTCGTGCTGGGCTCGCTGCTCGGCGTCGTCGACACCGACGACGACACGCGCGCCGCCGGGCGCGCGCTCGCGCCCCACCTCGGTCCCCTCGTCGACCTGTTCACCCCCGAGAACCAGGGGGGCGCCCCGCTGCTCGGCCTGAAGGGGGTCTGCGTGATCAGCCACGGCTCGAGCAACGCCACGGCAATCATGAACGCGCTGCGGGTGGCCGACGAGATGGTCCGCGCGGAGGTCGTCGAGGGTCTGCGGTCGGTCTTTCGACCTGGTGAAGGCGGCTAAAGCCGCGTCGTCGCCCTCGCCGT
>NCBE01000080.1 GCA_002255565.1 Actinobacteria bacterium 21-73-9 | reverse complement strand
GATGATCGGCCGTACGCCGGAGTATCTCGGCAAGAAGATCGACGCGTTCGAGATGAAGATGTGCTCGATCGCGATCCTGGTGATGCCGGTCGTCGTCCTGGTCGGCGCCGCGGTCGCGGTCAGTGTCGGTGCGGGACGGGCGGGCGCCGCCAACCCGGGCGCGCATGGATTCTCCGAGATCCTGTACGCGTTCACGTCCGCGGGCAACAACAACGGCAGCGCGTTCGCGGGGTTGTCCGCCGACACCCCGTTCTACGACGTCGCGCTCGGGATCGTGATGTGGCTCGGGCGGTACTGGCCGATCGTCGCCGTGCTCGCGGTCGCAGGCTCGCTCGCGGCGAAGAAACGCGTACCGGTCACGCCCGGAACCTTGCCGACCCACGGGCCGACCTTCGTGGTCCTGCTGCTCGGGACGATCGTGCTCGTCGGCGCGCTCACCTTCGTGCCGGCGCTCGCACTCGGACCGATCGTCGAGCATCTGAGGCTCTGGGGAGGCGGGCGATGACCCCGTCTTCCGCGGGCGCCGTCGGCACGAGGCATCGCGTGTCGATGTTCGACCGTGCCTTGCTCGGACCCGCGCTCCTCGATGCGCTGCGCAAACTCGATCCGCGCGTGCAGTGGCGCAATCCGGTGATGTTCGTCGTGTACGTCGGTGCGATCCTGACGACGGTACTGTGGGCGCAGTCGCTCCTCGGCCGCGGCGAGGCGCCGCCGTGGTTCATCCTGAACGTCACCGTGTGGCTCTGGTTCACCGCGCTGTTCGCGAACTTCGCGGAGGCACTCGCCGAGGGGCGCGGCAAGGCGCAGGCCGCGGCGCTGCGCGGGCTCAAGCAGACGGTGCTCGCGAGGAAACTCATGGATCCAGGCGACCGGACCCGCCACGAGCGCGTGCGCGCGGACCAGTTGCGCTGCGGCGACATCGTCCTCGTCGAGGCCGGCGACGTGGTCCCGGGCGACGGCGAGGTGCTCGAGGGCGCGGCGTCGGTCGACGAGAGCGCGATCACCGGCGAGTCCGCGCCGGTGATCCGGGAGTCCGGCGGGGACTTCTCGTCCGTGACCGGCGGCACGCGGGTGCTGTCGGACTGGATCGTGGTCCGCGTGACCGTGAATCCCGGGGAGGCGTTCATCGACCGGATGATCGCGATGGTCGAGAACGCGAAGCGGCAGAAGACACCGAACGAGATCGCATTGACGATCCTGTTGGTCGCGCTGACCCTCGTGTTCCTGCTCGCGACCGCGACGCTGCTGCCGTTCTCCGCATACGGCGTCGCGCAAGCCCACGCCGGTGCCCCGATCACGATCACCGCGTTGGTGGCCCTGCTCGTGTGCCTGATCCCGACGACGATCGGCGGCTTGCCGGATGATGCAGGCGAACGTGATCGCTACGTCCGGGCGGGCGGTCGAGGCGGCGGGCCACGTCGACGCGCTGCTGCTCGACAAGACCGGCACGATCACGCTCGGCAACCGGCAGGCCGCCGCGTTCATTCCGGCGATCGGGGTCGCGGCGGAGGAACTCGCCGATGCCGCCCAGCTCGCCTCGCTCGCCGACGAGACGCCCGAGGGGCGCAGCATCGTCGTGCTCGCGAAAACCCGCTTCCGGCTCCGCGAACGGGATCTCGGCGCGATGGTGCCGACGTTCATCCCGTTCTCGGCGCATACGCGCATGAGCGGCGTCGATCTCGGCGAGCGGCGGATCCGCAAGGGCGCCCCCGCGGCGATCTAGGCGCCCTGGGACCGGTAGTGGTCGCGCCAGATCAGGCGGTAGACGCGGGTCCAGCGTGGGATCGAGCGCAACCCCGGGATGAAGGGGACGAGCAGGAGCACCAGCGAGAGCAGCATCATGATGCCCCACACCTGGATGTCGGCGTTGGCGCTCGTGGAGAACGGCGGGACCTGGTACCAGAAGGTGTAGAGCCACAGCCAGGCCTGACCGGGGTAGTTGCCCGTCTCGTTCATCATCCCCCACTGGGTCCCGAGCAGGTGGCGCTGCTGGGCCAGGTCTCCGAGGTACGAGCCGTCGGCGAGGAAGAGGAGCGGGAGCGTGAAGTTCGACGTGTAGAAGCCGTTCTGAGTCACCAGGGCCTGGTCGAGTGCGCCCGAGCGCGCCATCTGCTCGAGGGTGTTGATCATCACCGGGACCGGGCCGGCCGCGCTGGTCGGGACCGACACCGTCCCGTTGGCGAAGGTCATCTTGCCCGAGACCTTGGTGTAGGCGTCGACCCAGGTCGTGCGCTGGGCGCTCGAGGCGCCCTTCCACTGGGCGAGGGCCTTCGAGAGCGCCGGGGTGGCCGGCTGGTCGGTCAGCGGGTCGACCACGAAGTCCCGCACCGTGTTCACCGGGATCGTCGCGCCGAGCCATTTGGCGAGGGTGAACGGGCCGAGCTGCTGGCCCGCCGAGGCGGTGTTGTAGGGCGCGCCGTACTGCGCGGTGCCCGAGGTGCCGTTCAGCTCCGACAGGGCCGTCTGGGCGAAGTCGATGGGGGCCTTGGTGGACCACTGCTGGACGGTGACCTGCGGGTCGTCGGGCGAGCTGAAGACCAGGGCCAGGCCGATCGTGAGGATCGCGACGACGATGAAGGCGATGGTGCCCTCTTTGATGATGTCGTAGGGGCGCTGGGGGCCCGTCCAGGGGGCGACTTTGACGTCGGGACTCTCGCTCATCGCGCTTCCACTTTCTCCTCGAAGGGCGGCACGACGCCCTTGGCGCGCACCATCAGGACGTGCAGACCGGTCAGGATGACGGCCACCAGGGGCAGCAGCACGATGTGCCACATCAGCATCTGGCCGAAGTTCAAGACGTTGAAGAACGACCCGGCCCCGGTTGAGTTGATGCCGTCTTTGGCCTGGGTCGAGATCCACTGGGAGTCGAAGTTGGTCTGGCTGACGTAGCCGGTGAAGGCGGTGGCGATCGAGGTGAGGAAGGTCACCACGCCCGTGACCCAGGTGAGCGAGCGCCCACCGCGCCAGGCCGCCATGAAGAACTTGCCCCACAGGTGGATGACCATCGCGAAGAAGAAGATCTCCACGCTCCACAGGTGCAGGGAGTTGACGAAGTGGCCGATCCCCGAGACGTGCCACCACTGGGGGCCCTTGAGGGCCAGGATGAACCCCGAGAGGATCACCACGGCGAGCGCCGACAGGGTCGTCACGCCGAAGACGTAGATCCACGAGGCCACGTAGGCCGGCTGGGTGTCGGGCAGCATCTTCTCGGGTGGGAGGCGCCGCGCCGCCCTTCGGCGCAACCGCGTCGTCCACTGGCGGTCGATCTCGGTCGAACTCACTTCGTCTCCTTCTTGCTGCGCCGTCCCGGGAACGGCACGAACAGGGCCGCCACGAACGTCACCACCATCAGTGCGATGACCGTGAGGTTGGCGTAGGAGATGTCTATCCAGTGCCAGTGGAAGTAGTGGCCCGCCCCATCGAGCGACACGAGTGCCGCGAGCAGTGATCCGGCCATCACGTCCTCCTTTCAGTCGAAAAGGAGTCTTCTCATTCAGCCGGCGGTCCTCGTAGGGACCTTTGGCACAAAGTGGTCTATCAGACTCGGGGTCGAAAGTCCCGGCTCAGCGTCGCGCGCCCGCGCCGGCGTCGGCGACGTCCCCCTCGCCCGCGCCCGACACGAGGAGTCGACGCGCGGCAACGGGGAAGACGAGGGCCGAGAGCGCGGCGGTGACGATCATCGCCGCACTGTTGTGCGGTCCCAGTCGGCCGGTGCGCTCGCCGATCTCGGCCGTGGTGACGAGCATCGTGAGCGGCGCCATCAAGAGCAGGCTCCCCGCGAGGCCCTCGCGCAGGGGGATCTTGCGCCAGGCGAAGTACCCGACGAGCAAGAGGCGCGGCACGCTCTGGACGAGGATGGCCGCGCCCACGAGCGGTGCGAGCACCACGAGGCTCAGTCTCAGGGGCGTCTGCACCCCGACCGTGAGGAAGAACAAGGGGATGAAGAAACTGTTGGCGACGCTCGTCAGACGCTCGATGAGGGCCCGCGGCTCACCGATCACGTTGCGAAAGACGATGCCGGCGAGGACCGCGCCCATGGCGAGGGCGATGTGGACGACGGCGCTCGCTGCGACGAGGAGGAAGAGGAGGGCGAAGGTCCCGCGCAGGCCCACCTCGATCGGGTCGTCGCGCCGGTACCAGCGCCGGAAGTGGTGCGGGGTGGCCGAGCGCGCCCGTCGCACGGCGTAGCCGAGGGCCAGGGCGACCGCCACCACGGCGAGCGTGCGCGCCGTGGCGAGCAGGATCGTCGCACTGAGGCCCCGCGACGGCGCGACGCTCATGACGTTGAGCAGGATGATGTAGCAGAGCTCCGCGACCGATCCGATGAGGATCGCCTCCTGGGCGAAGCGGTTCTTGAGCCAGCCCTGGGTGTAGAGGACCGGGACGGTGATCCCCACCGAGGTCGCCGCGCCGCTCACGACCCAGAGCGCTGACGCGTTGAGACCTCGGCCGAGGACGACCTCAGAGACCGCGAGCGAGAGGCCGAAGACGCCGAGGCCCACGGCGAGGGCGGCCCTCGACGCGTGCCAGATCCGCCGCAGGTCGAACTCGACGCCCACGAGGAACATCAAGATGAGAAAGCCGAGCGAGCCCAGGGTCCCGATGAAGGTCCCGCGGGCCGTCGTGCTCACCGGCAGCACGAAGCCGAGGGCGAGGCCCACGATGAGCTCGAGGACCGGGCCGGGCACGCCCGTGCGCTCGGCCACCAGGGGGGCGACGAAGGCCCCCACCGTGAGGACCGCGAAAGTCAGGCCGACGGCTGCGCTCACCTTCCCCCCGTGGTCGCCGCCGCGCCGGGGCGCCGGGGCCTCGTCGTGGGCGTTGTGCTCAAGGAGCCACGCTACCGGGGCCTCCGGCCCGCTCGCGACCTCCCTAGGCCGTGACCAGGGGGGTTGTGACCGCCGGCGCCCGTCGGGTCCCCGGCTCGCGGTCGCGCGCCACCTGGCGCAGGTTGAACTGGGTGACGCCGATGGCGAGTGAGGTCGCCCCCGCGATGTGCAGCTCCACCAGCCACGCCGGCAGGTGGGTCAGGTACTGGGTGAGCCCGATGGCCGCCTGGACGAGGGAGATGAGGACGAGCCGGCGCACGCCGAGCTTCAAGGGAGTGGGGGCGTCGCTGCGCCAGATCGCCGCGAGCAGACCCGTGACGAGCCCGATGAACAAGACGGCCATCACCGAGTGGACCCAGGCGGCCGAGGAGAGGGCGAAGGGGAGCCGTCGCGCGACGAGCTGTCCCGAGGTGTTCCCGGCGTGGGGGCCCGAGCCGGTGGTGGCCGTCCCGGTGACGACGAGCACCACGAAGGGGATCCACAAGAGCCGGGCGAGGAGGGAGAACCACGGGTCGCGCCGGTCGGCCCGCGCGCCCGGGCCGTAGAGGTACTTGGAGTGGTGATAGAGGGTCGCGGCCAGCACCACCATCGAGAGCGAGAGCACCATGTGCAAAGAGACGAGGTAGGGGTTCAGCCGGGAGTAGACGACGAACGCGCCGAGGACGGCGTCGCCCACGACGCCGGCGACGAGGCCGAGGGAGAGCCCGACCAGGTCCCGACGGCGCTCCGCCCGGTACCAGGCACCGACAGGATCGACCCCAGGAACGAAGCCAGTGCGAACCAGCGGAAGACGGGGTTCGGGACGCGGCGCCGCGAGTCGAGCACTTTCCTAGCCTAGAGAAAACCCGGCCACCTAGACTCTCGCCCATGACCGTTCCGGTAACCATGGCCCGCCCGCTCTCGGACGTGGTGCGCGGGTACGTCGCTCTCACCAAGCCGCGCATCATCGAGCTCCTGCTCGTCACCACGATCCCGACGATGGTGGTGGCCGCGAACGGCATCCCGAGCCTCTGGCTGACGCTGGCAACCCTCGTGGGCGGCACGCTCGCGGCCGGCGGGGCGAACGCGTTCAACATGGTCATCGATCGTGACATCGACGCGGTGATGGAGCGCACCAAGAACCGGCCCCTGGTCACCGGGGTCATGACGCCCCGGGCCGCCGCGCTCTTCGCGACCGGCCTCGAGGCGCTGGCCTTCTTGACCCTCGCGGTGTGGGTGAACGCCCTATCGGCGTGGCTGGCGCTGGCCGCGGCCGCCTTCTACGTCGTGATCTACACGATCATCCTGAAGCGCCGCTCCAAGCAGAACATCGTGATCGGCGGCGCGGCCGGGGCGGTCCCGGTGCTGATCGGCTGGGCCGCGGTGACCAACTCCCTGGGCTGGACGCCGTTCCTGCTCTTCCTCGTCATCTTCATCTGGACCCCGCCCCACTTCTGGGCGCTGGCCGTGCGCTACCGCGACGACTACGAGGCCGCGCACGTGCCGATGATGCCCGTCGTGGCCTCCCTGCGGCGCACGACCCTCGAGATCCTCGTCTACTCGGTCCTCATGTGGGCCCTCACGATGCTCATCGGGCCGAGCGCTCACCTCGGCTGGGTGTACGCCCTGTCGGCGACCGCGCTCGGCGGCCTCTTCACCTTCTACGCGCTGCGGCTCTACAACCACGCGCGCAACGACCGCGCCGACGTCGGCGAGGCGATGCGTCTCTTCCACTACTCGATCACGTACCTGTCCGCGCTCTTCATCTTGATGGCGGTCGATGTCGTCGTCCGGCACCACTGAGCCGCGGCGTAAGCCGTCACCGATGATGATGGTCTCGATCGGGATCGGCGTCGTCGTCGCCGTGGCGTTGATCGCCGTGGTCTCCGCGCTCACCGGGGGGAGGGTCACCGGTGGCGCCTCGCCGCGCTCGACCTCGGCGCTCGTGGGCACGAAGGCCGCCGACTTCTCCCTGGCCGGACTGCACGGGGGAACCGTCGTCGCGCCCTACAGCCACCACCACCCCACGGTCCTGCTCTTCTTCGCGAGCTGGTGCCCCCCCTGCAGGGGCGAGGTCCCACGGGTGAGCGCGTACCTCCGGGCCCACCCGCCGGCGGGCGTGTCCGTCGTCGGCGTCGACTCGAACGACCAGAGCGCCGCGGCGATCCGGTTCGTCGCCCGCGCCGGCTTCCCCGACCCGGTGGCGGTCGACGCCAACGGCACGGTGAGCAGCGGCGACTTCGGCTTCGCGACGCTGCCCGAGACGGTGTTCGTCTCGTCGTCGGGTGTCGTGCGCGGCGTCCACTTCGGGGCCATCTCCGACGCCGCCCTGGCCCGGGGGATCGCCGCGCTCGCGCACTGAGGTGCGCGCCGGGGTCGCACTCGAGCCGCCGGTCATCGCCACGAGATGGCGACGGCGGCCGAGGGCGTCGCGCGGCACCGAGAGGCTGCTCGCCCCGCTCGACCCCAGCGTGCCCGCGGTCTTTGAGGTGATCGGGATCGACGATCCGCGGCCGGCCCGGGACGTCCACCCTCGGCGGTGCTCTGGTCGCCCTCGGCCGGCCCCTCGAGTCGGTCCCTGGTCCTCAGTCGAGCCGGAAGGTGCGCGCGGCGAGCAGCGGCGCAGCGACGGCCCAGGCCGCCAGGGCCACCCAGTCGGTCACGGTGGGCGCCGCGCCCGATCCCAGCACGCGGTGCAGCGCCTCGGCCATGGCCCCGGGGGGCAGGCCGACCACGACGCGTCCGACCGCCCCGGGCAGTGAGGTGAGGGGCACCACGATCCCCGAGACGAGCAAGAGCACGATGTAGAGGCCGTTCGCCGCTCCCAGGTTGACCTCGGCGCGCAGCCGGCCCGCGAGGGCGAGCCCGATGCCCGCGCAGCCGGCCGAGCCCAGGACGAGGGCCAGGGCCACCGCGAGGCCACCCGACACCCCCCCGTGGGGCCGCCAGCCGAGCGCCAGGGCGACCAGGGCTAGGACGACCACCTGAATCGCCTCGGTCACCAAGACGGACACGATCTTCGCTCCGATGAGGCGGCGTCGGCCGAGCGGGGTCACGTGGAGCCGGCGCAAGACCCCCGTCGAGCGCTCGAAGCCCGTGGCGATCGAGAGCGCCACGAGCGACGTCGAGAGGACCGACAGGGCGAGAATCCCCGGCGCGATGAAGTCCACCCGCGAAGGCCCCGGCGTCGAGACGACGTGGGCGAGCGAGAAGAAGACGAGGAGCAGCACGGGCAGGCCCAGGGTGACGAGGAGGGTCTCGCCCCGGCGCAGCGTCATGCGGACCTCGGCCGTGGCCTGGGCGAGGAGGGCGCTCACGGCCGACCCGCCCGGCTCTCGGCGATGAGGGCGAGGTAGCGCTCCTCGAGGGTGGCGCGGGTGCGCAGCGAGAGGACGGTCCGGCCGAGGTCGGCGAGGTACTCGCTGACCTGGCCCATCCGCTCGGGCGTGGAGGGGGCGGCGATGCGGAGGCGGCCCTCGGGGTCGACGCGGACCGCGACCGCGAGCCGGGCGGCCAGCGGGGCCGGGTCGAGGGGGCCGTCGACCTCGACCACGATCTCGGGCTCGCCGGCGAGGTCGTCGAGGGTCCCCTCGGCGACGACGCGCCCGCGGTGCAAGACGACCAGGCGGTCGGCGAGGCGTTCGGCCTCGGCGAGCTCGTGGGTGGTGAGCAGGATCGCGCAGCCCCTCTCGCGCTCGGCGGCGACGATGTCGCGGATCACCTGACGTCCCTCGGGGTCGACGGCCGTGGTGGGCTCGTCGAGCACGAGGGCCTTCGGCCGGCCGAGGAGGGCTAGGGCGAGCAGCGTGCGCTGCTGCTCGCCGCCGCTCAGGCGCCGCCAGGGCGTGCGCCGGCACCGGCGCAGGTCGAGCAGGTCGATCAACTCGTCGGGGTCGCGCGGTGCGTCGTAGTACGCGGCGGTGAGGCGCAGCACGTCGTTCGGGCTCATCGGCGCCCATACCCCGCCGCGCTGGAGCAGGGCGCCGGTGCGCGCGACCACCCCGGCGTGGTCGCGCACCGGGTCGAGCCCGTGGACCCGCACCGTGCCGCCGGTGGGGGAGCGAAAGCCGAGCAGGGTCTCCACGAGCGTCGTCTTGCCGGCGCCGTTGGGCCCGAGCAGGCCCAGTACCTCGCCGTAGTCGACGTGGAGGGAGACGCCGTCGAGGGCGCGAACGGGACCGAAGGCGACCTCGAGACCGGTGACCTCGAGCGCGTGACTCACGGGCTCCGAACCTACCCGGCCCCGGGGCCCCCGACGACGCGTCGGTATCCTGGACCCGTGATCGACCTGACGCTGGTGCGCCGCGAGCCCGAGATCGTCAAGGCGGCCCTCGGGCGTCGGGGGGTGGCCGGCGAGACGATCGACGACGTCGTGACCCTCGACCTCGAGCACCGCAAGCTCCTCCAGGAGGCCGAGCGGCTGCGCGCCGAGGTGAAGGAGCTCTCGCGCCAGGTCGCCGAGGCCCACCGTCACAAGGACGACGGCCGCGCCGAGGCGCTGGCGGCCACCAGCCGGGGACTGGGCGACGAGGAGCGCGTCGCGCGCGAGAACACCGAGCGGGTCGCCGAGCGGCTGCGCGAGATCCTGCTCTCCCTGCCCAACCTCCCCGACCCGCGGGTGCCCGACGGGGCCGACGACTCCGACAACGTCGAAGTCGGCCGGTGGTGGCTGGGGCTCGACGAGGGCGCGCCGCCGCCCGAGTACGCCGAGCACCAGCGCGTCGCGCACTGGGAGGTCGGTGCTGAGCTCGGCATCTTGGACCTCGAGGCCGGCGCCCGCCTGGCCGGCTCGATGTTCCCCCTGTACCGCGGGGACGGGGCCCGGCTCATCCGAGCCCTCGCGGCCTTCGCCCTGGACCGTCACGCCGACGCCTACGAGGAGATCCGCCCGCCGAGCCTCGCGCTCACCGAGACCATGCTCTCGACGGGCCACCTGCCCAAGTCGGCCGATGACATGTACGCGATCGAGCGCGACGGGCTCTGGGCGATCCCCACCGCGGAGGTCCCGCTCACCTCGCTGCGGCGCGGCGAGATCATCCCCGAGGCGGAGCTGCCGGTCCGGCTCACGGCCTTCACCCCGTGCTTCCGGCGCGAGGCGGGGGCGGCCGGGCGCGACACCCGCGGCCTGCTGCGGGTGCACGAGTTCGACAAGGTCGAGC
This sequence comes from Actinobacteria bacterium 21-73-9, assembly GCA_002255565.1. Taxonomy (GTDB): domain Bacteria; phylum Actinomycetota; class Acidimicrobiia; order Acidimicrobiales; family RAAP-2; genus RAAP-2. The sequence continues at coordinate 4,082 of NCBE01000080.1, read as the reverse complement.
TCTTCGCCTACTGCGCCCCCGAGCAGATGGAGGAGTGCCACGCCGACGTGCTCGCGCGCGCCGAGGGGCTGCTGCGCGAGCTCGGGCTCTACTACCGGCTCCTCACCCTGTGCACCGGGGACCTGGGGACGGCCTCGGCCTACACCGTCGATCTCGAGGTCTACAGCCCCGGGGTGGACAAGTGGCTCGAGGTCTCCTCGGTCAGCTGGTTCACCGATTTCCAGGGGCGTCGGGCCAACGTCCGCTACCGACGGGCCGACGGCACCCTGGGCTTCGTGCACACGGTGAACGGCTCGGCGCTCGCCTGGGCCCGCATCTGGGCCGCCCTCGTGGAGACGTGCCGCCAGCCCGACGGCACCGTCGTGCTGCCCGAGGTCCTCTCGCCCTACCTCGGGGGCCGGCGTCTCATCGCCCCGCGGGGCTAGCCGGCTCGAAGCGGTACCCCACGCCGCGCACGGTGGTGATGCGCTCGGGGTTCTTGGGGTCGCGCTCGATGAGGGTGCGCAGCCGCTTGATGTGCACGTCGAGGGTCTTCGTGTCGCCGACGTAGTCGCTGCCCCAGACCCGGTCGATCAGCACCTCGCGGGTGAGGACCCGCCCGGGGTTCTCGAGCAGGAGGCGCAGGAGCGCGAACTCCTTCTTGCGCAGCTTCACCTCCTCGTCGCGCACGTAGAGGCGCCGGGCGTCCACGTCCATGCGCAGGTCACCGGCGGCGATCTCGGTCGAGGGGGCCGCCGGCTCGTGGGCCCCGCGCCGGCGCAGCACGGCCCGGATGCGCGCGACGAGTTCGCGCAGGCGGTAGGGCTTGGTGACGTAGTCGTCGGCGCCGATCTCGAGCAGGAGGACCATGTCGACCTCCTCGCCCTTGGCGCTCACGATGATGATGGGCACGTCGGAGCCGGCCCGCATCGACCGGCACACGTCGAGTCCCGACATCTTGGGCAGCATCAGGTCGAGCAGCACCACGTCGAAGGGCCGCTCGTGGAAGAGGGCGAGCCCCTCCTGGCCGTCGCGGGCCACCGCGACGTCGAAGCCCTCGCGGGTGAGGCCCACGGTGAGCGCGTCGACGAAGGACTCCTCGTCCTCCACGACGAGGACCCGGACGCGCTCGGGCTCGTGGGTCACGTCGCGTTGAGGGGCAGTTCGAGGGTGAAGGTCGACCCCTCGCCCTCGCGGGAGTCGACGAGCACGGTGCCCCCGTGGTTGTGGGCGACGTGGCGCACGATCGACAGGCCGAGCCCGGTGCCGCCGGTCTCGCGCGCGCGGCCCGGGTCGACGCGGTAGAAGCGCTCGAAGATCCGGTCCACGTCCTTCGCCGGGATCCCGATGCCCCGGTCGGTGATGGCGATGCGCACCGCCGGCGTCGGGGACGTCTCCTCGTCGGTGGCGCCGGGCCGCGAGATGGTGAGGGTGACGATGCCGCCTTCGGGCGAGTAGACGACGGCGTTCTCCAACAGCGCGTGGACCGCCGAGGTCAGCTGGCGACGGTCACCGGTGACGACCGCGGTCTCGTCGGGCTCCTGGAAGTCGATGTGCACCCGGTGCTGCTCGGCCGCGGTGCGGATGCGCTCGATGGCGTCGGCTACGAGCAGCGACACCGACACCGGCTCGCGGGTCGGCGACCCCTCGCCCTCGATGCGGCTGAGGTCGAGCAGGTCCTCGATGATCCGGTTCACCCGGAAGGCCTCGGCGTTGATCCGCTCGGCGAGCCGCTGGGCCACCGCGGGGTCGCGCTCGAACTGCAGGGTCTCGGCGAGCAGCCCGAGGGCGCCCATCGGCGTCTTCAGCTCGTGGCTGACGTTGGCGATGAAGTCCCGACGCACCTCCTCGAGCCGCCGACGCTCCGAGACGTCCTCGATCACGGCGAGCACCCCGAGGCTGCGCCGGCCGTCGTCGATCACGCTCGCGCGCGCGTTGAGCGTGCGCCGCGGCGGGCCGAAGATGTCGACGGTCCGCTCGGCCGTCCCGTGGGTCCAGCCCTCCGCCAGCACCTCGGTGACGGCCTGAGCCGCGATGGCCTCGCCGTAGCGGCTGGCCATGAGGCCCTCGGCCTGGTCGTTGCGAAAGACCACCGAGCCGGCCTCGTCGCACAGGACGAGGCCGAGGGGGAGGGTGTCGAGCGAGCGCCGCAGCCGGACCGTCTCGGCGCTCGACTCGCTCACCGCGTGGTGGGCCTCGCCCGTCACCTCCTCGAGGAACGCGAGGGCGCTCTCGACGCGGCCGTCGTCGGGCCGGGCCTCGACGGCCAGGCGCGAGGCCAGCGCGTTGAGGCGCTGGGCGATGGCCCGGTGTCCGCGCAGGCGCACGACGAAGCCCCCGAGCAGGAGCCCGACGACCAGCACGCCCGCGGACACGAGATACAGCTCGACGGGCGACCAGTGGTCGACCAGGGTCTTCAGCGAGGCGAGGAGCACGGGTCCAGTCTCGCAGACGACGGCGCGGCGTCGGCCGACCGTTGGGGCGACCGAGAAGAAACGAGGTTCCGTGCCCATCGCCGACGTCACCCTCTCGCCCTCGACGAGCGCCCTGCCCGGCAGCGCGGCCCTCCAGCAGCTCGCCAACGGACTCGCGTCGTGGGCGCTCATCGCGGCCCTCGTCGCTCTGTTGCTGGGGGCGGCACTGTGGGCCCTCGGTAGCCACACCCAGAACATGCACCAGTCGGCCCAGGGGCGCCGCGCCGTCGCCGCCTCCCTCGTGGCGGCCGTGCTCATCGGCGCCGCCCCGGCCCTCGTGAACTTCTTCTTCCACACCGGGCTGCGGGTCCACTGATGGGAGCCGCGACCTGCGCCCTCAACCCCGCGACGTGTGTCGGGGGCGTGCTCAAGGGTGGCGCGTCGTCCCTCTTCACGCTCCTCGTCGCGTGGGTCGTGGGCAGCGTCCAGTGGATCGTCCACGGACTGGCCGCGGTGTTGGACTCCACCGGGAACCCGGGCCAGGTGCTCGCGGCCTCGCGGGGCGAGTTCTCGGCCCTGGTGCCCCTCGCCCCGGTGCTGCTCGTCATCGGCCTCGCGGTCGCGACGCTGCAGGCGCTGCGCCACGGCGACAGCGGCGCGCTGTGGCGCGCGTACCTCGGGGTCGCCCCGGCGTGCGTCGCCGGGGTGGTGCTCGCCCGGCCCGTCGGCCGGCTCGTGCTCGAGGCCGTCGACCAGGCGTCGAGCGCCTCGGCCGCTCACGTGGCCACCCACGTCGCGGCCCTCGCGCGGTTCCTCGCGGTCGTGCCCCTCGGCGTGCCCGGCGCGGCCGTGGGGATGATCGCGTCCCTGCTCATCGCGGGATCGATGCTCGTGTGGTGCGAGCTCGTCCTGCGCACCTTGGCGCTCGCCCTGCTGCTCGCCGTCGTGCCCGTGGTCGTGCCCCTGTGCGCCCTGCCCTCGCTGCGCCGGCTCGGGTGGCGTCTCGCCGAGACCTTCGCCGTGGTGGCCGCGAGCAAGCTCGTCATCGTCGTCACCCTGGCGCTCGGCACCTCGGAGCTCACGACGCCCTCGATGGCCACGGTCGTGGCGGGCGCGGTCACCCTGCTCCTGGCGACGGCGTCGCCCTTCGCCCTATTGCGCCTCGTGCCGGTGATGGAGTCGACGGCGCTGGCGGGGCTCGAGGGGCTGCGGGCCCGCGCCGCCCGCGCGGCGGGGGTGCCCGGGCCGGGGCGGCTGCGCGGCCTCGTCCCCGCGCCCGAGATCGAGGACCCCGGCCCGCCGGAGCGTCCGGCGGACCTCGGGATCCCGATGTGGGAGGGCGCCGGCGAGGTCTCCCTGCCCGAGTGGGATCCCGACGCGCCGCGGCCCGCGCCCCCGGTCGTGGGCGAGCGTCCCGTGCGCACCGGCCACGTCGCCTACCTGCGCGACCGGCTCGGACCGGTCGTGGGGTGGCACTGGGATGACTGAGGTCCGTCTGGGCGAGGCCGACGCGCGCGCGCGCGTCGCCGGCCTGCGACCCCACCAGGCGGCCTGTCTCCTCGCGGGGGTGGCGCTGCTCGCCGAGTTCCTGCTCGGCGGGCCCGCCCGACCCCTCGTGGGCGCCGTCGGCCTCGCGCTCGTCGTCGCCGCGGTCCCCGTCGCGGGCGGGCTCAGTCCGGCTGAGGTGGT
>NCBE01000161.1 GCA_002255565.1 Actinobacteria bacterium 21-73-9 | reverse complement strand
AGTCCGAAACCGGTAAGCACGACCGAACCCGCCGCGAGGCCTCTTGCCACCGCGACGACGGCTTCGAGCGTGTTCCATCCGGCGGTGGCGACTTCGAGTCGCCGCGCTGAGCGGACGGCGGGCGGTGCTCCGGCCACAGTCACGGGTGAACGGCGTGCTCGTGGTCGCGGTGGCTGGCGGGCTCCAGCTGGAAGGTGCAGTGCTCGACGTCGATGTGCCCGGCCAGGCACTCGCCCAGGTGGTCCAGAATCCGGGCGCCGCCGTCGGGGGGCGCAGCATCGGCGATCACGACGTGGGCGGGAAGGACCGGGATGCCACTCGTGATCGCCCAGGCGTGTGGGTCGTGGACGTCGAGCACTCCGGGCGAATCGTAGGTGTTGTCACGGCCCGCGGTGGGATTATGCGCTTCCGTGGAGCCGATGCGAGACAGGGGTCATTCGTCACGTCGGCTCGTGGGCGTGGGCTCCGGCGGGGCTGGTGTGGATGGTGGCGGCGGTGAGCCGGGAGATCTGGCCGAGGAGATGCCGCTCGGCGTGGTGGGCCAGGTCGTGGGCCTCGGTGACGGTGAGGCTCGGATCGACGGTGGCGTCGAGCTCGGCTCGAAGGGTATGGCCGATCCAGCGGATGTGGATCGAGCGCACCTCGGTGATGCCACGCACGCTCGTGACCGCCGCGGTGGCTTGGTCGACCAGTGCGGGATCGACGGCGTCGAGGAGCCGGGCGCCGACCTGGCGGATAGCAGAGCGGAGCACGCCGAGGATGGCGAGCGTGATGACGATGCCGACGATCGGGTCGGCGTCTTTCCAGCCGAGCGCGACCCCGGCCGCACCGATAAGCACGGCAAGGCTGGTGAAGCCGTCCGTGCGAGCGTGGAGGCCGTCGGCGACGAGCGCGGCGCTGCCGATGCGCCGGCCGACGCCGATGCGGTAGCGGGCGACGAACTCGTTGCCGGCGAACCCGACGACCGCGGCGAGCGCGACGGCCCACAGGTCGGTGACGTCGCGAGGGTGGAGGAGCCGGTCGACGGCCTCGAAGGCGGCGAGCGCAGACGAGAGAGCGATCATTGCGATGACGAACAGCCCGCCGAGGTCTTCTGCCCGGCCGTAGCCGTAGGTGTAGCGCTTGGTGGCCGGACGCCGCGCCAGGCGGAACGCGACGAGCAGCGGCACGGCGGTGAGGGCGTCAGCGACGTTGTGCAGGCCGTCGCCGAGCAGGGCCACGGATCCGGAGAACCCGACGACGACGAGCTGGATTGCTGCGGTGACCCCGAGGATGGCGAGGCTGATGAGCAGTGCCCGGCGGCCGTTGTTGTCGGCTTCGAGCGCGGCATCTATTTGGTCGGCGGCGTCGTGGGAGTGGGCGCCGAGCACCTCGGAGACGACATGTCGGGCACGCGCCATCCACGACCGGCCGTGGCCGTGGCCTTCGCGGTCGTGATGGGCAGGGTTGTCGTGACGGCCGTGGTCATCGTGATGGTGATGGCCGGGGTCGGGGTGGTCGGGGTCGTCGCTCACAGCGGTCGACCTTATCCGGAACTAGCCGATATGTGCGAAGATGCGAAGGTATCGCAAGTAGAGGTAGGTTGCAGGCGTGGCCCCAACCCGAGCACGCACGACGATCCCGGACCATCCGGGAGCGTTGACTCCCGACCAGGTGAGCGCCGCGGTGATGTCCTTCACGCTGTTGGCTGACCCGATCCGGGTAAAGATGCTGTGGGCGTTGCGGGACGGGGAACTGGACGTGGCCAACCTTGCGGGGATCGCCGAGTGCCGCCCGACGGTGGCCAGCCAGCATCTCTCCAAGCTCCGCCTCGCCGGGTTGGTCGAGGCAGACCGGGACGGTCGTCGAATGCTCTATCGAATACGAGGCGGCCACGTCCGGGCGTTGTTGAGCGAGGCACTTTTCCACGCCGACCACCAGGTGTCCGGTCTACCCACCCACGACTGAGCGTCCTGGCAGGCCAGCAAGCCGGCAAGTGCTCTGGCGGCCGGCCTGCGGGGTCAATGACGACGGGACCGCGTGCCAGCGAGGCGGTCACGCCTCCAAGGCGGCGAGGAAGGCAGCGCCCTCTTCCTCAGTGAGTTCGTCGATCACCATGTCGCCCGGCGGGGGAGCGGCCGGGCACGGCAAAGGAGCCCGGGAATGGGCAACTCCCGGTTCTCGTCGTGGCTGGCCGGGAGGGGTTCGGTCGACGACGTCTCGCCCATCATCGTGCCTCGTCGGATCACAGCCCGGGGGCGTCCGCCTGAGCTGGTCGGGGGGACTGGCGCTGATGGGCGGCAGCGGGTCGGCCGGGGCGCTGACCAGCGGCGCCACCCGCACTGTTTGGGTTTCTGGGGACGCCCGTCACTCATTGGCCCCACTGATCAGCTCGCGGTCTTGGGCGCTGCCCTATGCAAGCCCAGCTTCCAGCACATATGGCGATACCGAGGTCTTTAGGTTCGAGGTGCTGGGAACCCCCCGCCACTAGTTCGTCTGGTTCTTCGCGCGGTTTTGCGTATGCACAACGCTGTGACCAG
>NCBE01000079.1 GCA_002255565.1 Actinobacteria bacterium 21-73-9 | reverse complement strand
CGCCTCGGGGGCCTTCGTCGCCGAGGTCGCCTGGCGCGAGTTCTACGCCGACGTCCTCTTCCACGACCCCGCCTCGGCGCGGGCCCCGTGGCGCGGCACCCCGAGGGCCCTGCGCGTCGATCGCGACGGACTCGCGCGCGAGCGCTTCGTCGCCTGGGCGCGCGGCGAGACCGGCTACCCGCTCGTCGACGCCGGCATGCGCCAGCTGCTCGCCGAGGGCTGGATGCACAACCGGGTCCGGATGGTCTGCGCCTCGTTCCTCGTCAAGCACCTCCACCTCGACTGGCGCTGGGGCGCGCGCTGGTTCCTCTGGCGCCTCTCTGACGGCGACCTCGCCTCCAACCAGCACGGCTGGCAGTGGGTGGCCGGCACCGGCACCGACGCCGCGCCCTTCCACCGGGTCTTCAACCCGGTCCGCCAGGCCGAGCGGTTCGACCCCGAGGGCCGCTACGTGCGCCGCCACGTGCCCGAGCTCGCCCACCTCGAGGCGCCCGACTGCCTGCGCCCGGTGGGCGGGGGGCTGCTCGCGCCGGGCTACCCTGCGCCGATGGTCGAGCTCGACGTCGAGCGGCGCGAGGCGCTGGCGCGCCTGGCCGAGGCGAGGGGGCGGGCGTGAGACCCTTCGGCGTCTACGTCCACGTGCCCTTCTGCGCGCGCCGGTGCGACTACTGCGCCTTCGCCACCTACGCCGACCGCGACGAGATCCAGGGCGACTACGTCGCGGCCCTGCTCGGCGAGATCGGCCGGGCCCGCGACGAGGGCCTGCCCGCGGCGACCTCGGTCTTCTTCGGTGGGGGCACGCCGTCGCGCCTCGCGGCCCCCGACCTGCTCGCGGTGCTCGAGGCGATCCCGCGCGCCGAGGGCGCCGAGGTCACCGTCGAGTGCAACCCCGAGGACGCCTCCCTAGAGCGCCTCCGCGCGTACCGCGCGGGCGGGGTGACCCGCATGAGCTTCGGGGTGCAGTCGACCCAGGCGGCGGTGCTCGCCGACCTCGGGCGCCGCCACGGCACGGGTGCGCACCGCGAGGTGAGCGAGAACGTCACGGCGGCCGGCTTCGCGACCTGGAACATGGACCTCATCGTCGGCTCGCGCGCCGAGGGGCTCGACGACGTGCGCGCCACCCTCGACGACATCCTCGGCCTCGAGCACCCGCCGCCCCACGTGAGCTGCTACGCGCTCACCGCCGAGCCGGGCACCCCGCTCGGGCGCGACCCGGCGCGCCACCCCGACGAGGACGCCACGGCCGACGCCTACGACCTGGTCGCCGCGACGCTCGAGGCCGCGGGCTACGCCTGGGAGGAGATCTCCAACTGGGCCCGCCCGGGCCACGAGGGCCGCCACAACCACGTCTACTGGGACCGCGAGGAGTACGTGGGCTTCGGCTCGGCCGCCCACTCGTACCGGGCGGGGCGGCGCTGGTGGAACGTGCGCACCCCCGAGCGCTACGTCGCGGCGATCGCCGCGGGCGCGTCGCCGGTGGGCGGCGAGGAGACCCTCACCGACAACCAGGCCCTCTTCGAGCGCGAGTCGCTCGCCCTGCGCACGACCCGCGGCGTGCCCGTCGAGGCGTTCGACGCGCTCGACGAGATCGCCCACCTCGTCGAGGTGCGCGAGGGCACCGTGACCCTCGCGCCGCGCGGCCGGCTGCTCGCGAACCAGGTGATCGTCCGCCTGAGGAGCGCCGAGGCGTCCGGTAACCTCGAGGGATGACCGACCCGGCCGATCGCGACCCCGAGCTGCTCGACAAGGTCGTCAACCTCACCAAGCGTCGCGGCTTCATCTTCCCCTCGGCCGAGATCTACGGGGGCTTTCGCTCCACCTACGACTACGGCCCCCTCGGCGTGAACATGCTGCGCAACGTGAAGAACGAGTGGTGGCGCGCCATGGTCCAGGGGCGCCGCGACGTCGTCGGGCTCGACGCGGCCATCCTCGGCCCTCCGGCCGTCTGGGCGGCCTCGGGCCACCTCGAGACCTTCACCGACCCCCTGGTGGACTGCCTCACCTGCAAGGAGCGCTGGCGCGAGGACAAGATCGAGGGCGTCTGCCCGAACTGCGGGGGGACGACCTTCACCGAGGCGCGGGCCTTCAACCTGATGTTCAAGACCCAGGCCGGCCCGGTGGAGGGCGAGGGCGCCACGGCCTACCTGCGCCCCGAGACGGCCCAGGGCATCTTCACCAACTTCGCCAACGTGCTCGCCACCACCCGCAAGCGCCCCCCCTTCGGCATCGCCCAGGTCGGCAAGTCCTTCCGCAACGAGATCACCCCCCAGAACTTCGTCTTTCGCACCCGGGAGTTCGAGCAGATGGAGATGGAGTACTTCGTCCCGCCCGCCGAGGCCGAGACGTGGTACGCGTACTGGGTCGAGACCCGCTTCGCGTGGTACGTCGACCTCGGCATCCCCGAGTCGATGCTGCGCCGCCACGTCCACGCGAAAGAGGACCTCTCGCACTACTCGCGCGGCACGACCGACGTGGAGTTCCTCTTCCCCTGGGGCTTCGACGAGCTCGAGGGCATCGCGAACCGCGGCGACTACGACCTGACCCAGCACGCGACCCACTCGGGGGTGGCGCTCGACTACTTCGACCCGGCGACCAACGAGCGCTACACCCCCTACGTCATCGAGCCGGCGGCCGGCGCGACCCGGGCGATGATGGCCTTCTTGCTCGCCGCCTACCACGAGGACGAGGTCGGCGGCGAGCGCCGCGTGGTGCTGCGCCTCGACCCGCGCCTCGCGCCCTACCAGGTGGCGGTGCTGCCCCTGTCGAAGAAGCCCGAGCTCGACGCCGTGGCGAGCGAGGTCCTCGACCGGCTCAGCCCCCACTTCATGTGCGACTACGACGTCACCCAGTCGATCGGCCGGCGCTACCGCCGCCAGGACGAGGTCGGCACGCCCTACTGCGTGACGGTCGACTTCGACTCGCTCGAGGACCGGGCGGTCACGGTGCGCGACCGCGACACGACGGCCCAGGTGCGCGTGGCGATCGACGCGCTCCCCGTGCACCTCGCGACCGCGCTCGGCCCCCGGTGAGCGACGGCCGGGGCCGGCTCTTCGGCACCGTCGCCGAGCTCTACGACCGCTACCGGCCCGACCCGCCCGAGGGGCTCGCCGCGTCCCTGGGGGAGCTCGCGGGGCGCCGGGTGCTCGACGTGGGCGCCGGCACGGGCAAGCTCACCCGGTTCCTCCTCGCCCGCGGGGCGCGGGTCAGCGCCGTCGAGCCCGACGACGCGATGCGCGCCGTCCTCGTCGCGCGCAGCCCCGGGGTCGAGGCCGTCGCCGCGACGGCCGAGGCCCTGCCCTTCGCGGAGGCGACCTTCGACCTCGTGGCCTCGTCGTCGGCCTGGCACTGGTTCGAGCACCCCGCGGCCGAGCTCGAGCTCGCCCGGGTCCTGAGAGACGGCGGGCGGATCGTCGTCGCCTGGAACGGCCTCTCGCGCACCGAGCCCTGGGTGCGCGACCTGGTGCGCCGGCGCGAGCGCGACGACGACCCCTACCGCCAGCCCCGGGGCGTGAACGCCGACCTGTCGGGCGGGCCCTATGAGGAAATCTCCGACTTCGACCTCGAGTGGGTCTGGCGGCGCAGCGTCGAGGAGCTGGTGGGGGTGTTCGCGACCTACTCGGGCTCGCTCGTGCGCTCCGACGGTGAGCGCCTCGAGCTCTTCGCGGCCGTGCGCGCCGAGGCCGAGGCGCGGGCGATCGACGGGGCCGTGGAGGTCCCGATGAGCCTGCGCGGCACGACGGCGCGCCGCGCCGCGCGCTAGGAGTCGGCGCCCGCCACCGTGGCGATCGGCCGCGGTGCGGCGCTGCGGCGCCAGAGCACGGCCGGCACCACCAGGCCGACCCCGAGGATCGCCCCGAGCCCGCAGTCGCCGTACCAGCCGAAGTGGGCGTAGGCCTCGCCCGCCAGGTAGGAGCCGAGCGAGGCGCCGGTGAAGCCCGCCACCATGTAGGCGCTGTTGATGCGGCTGCGCGCCTCGGGCAGGAGTCCGTAGATCACGGACTGGTTGGTGATCTGGGTCCCCTGCATCCCGGTGTCGAGCAGCACGATGCCCACCGCGAGCGCCGCCACGTCGCCGCGCCCGAGGGCGAGCATCCCGAACGAGACGAGCAGGTTCGCCGTGAAGACGATCGTCGTCACCGACTGGCGCTGGCGGTCGGCGTGGTGGCCGGCGGCGTTCGCCGCCATCACCCCGCCGACCCCGAAGAGGCCGAACAGGCCGATCACGGCGTTCGTGTAGTGGAAGGGCGCCCCGGCGAGCAGGTAGGACAGCGTCGTCCACAGCACGTTGTTGCAGGCGAAGATCATCGCCCCGAAGTAGGCGCGCCGGCGCAGCACCGGCTCGGTCCGGTACAGCGAGAAGACCCCGGCGATGAGCGTGCGGTAGGCGACCCGGGGCCGGGGCGCTTCGGAGGGGATGTTGAACCACAGGAGCGCCGCCATCGCGGCGAGGGCGCCGGCGGCGATGAGAAAGACGCTGCGCCAGCCGGCCCACTGGGCGATGAGTCCCGAGAAGGTCCGGCTGAGCAGGATCCCGACGAGCAGCCCGGACATCACCCGCGCGATGACCCGCCCGCGCTGGGACTCCGCGGCGAGGTCGGCGGCGAGGGGGATGAGCACCTGGCCCCCGACCGAGGTGAGCCCGATCACGAGCATGACGAGGGTGAGCAGGAGGAACGAGTGGAGCGTGGCGGTGAGCAGCATCATGGCCGCCGAGAGGACGAAGATGCCCACCGCGAGCTTGCGGCGCGCGATGACGTCCCCGAGGGGCACGACGAAGGCGAGCCCGACCGCGTAGCCGGCCTGGATGAGGGTCATGAGCAGGGTCGCGTGGGTGATGCCGACCGAGAAGTCGTGGGAGATCTGGTGCAGGAGCGGCTGGAGGTAGTACAGGTTCGCGACGATGATCCCGATGGCCACGGCCATCAGGGTGGTCAGTCGGCCCGTCAGGGGCCGGGGAGTGTCGCTCGTCGTGGTCACGATCGGACCACGCTAGTGGCGGGTCCTAGTCGTGGGGCGGGATCGAGTAGGTGACCGAGGCCGTGGCGACGAGCTCGCCCGTGGCGCGCGAGGTGATCGCGACGTCGACCACCGCGAGGCGCCGGCCGAGCTTGACGAGCGTGGCGCGTGCGGCGATCGCGTCGAGCGGCGGCTTGCGCAGGAAGTCGATGTGAAGGCTCGTCGTCACCGCGAGCAGCACCGGGCCGATGTGGCCGAGGATCACCAGCCAGGCGGCGTTGTCGGCGAGGGCCATCATCGTCGGCCCCGAGATGGTCCCGCCGGGGCGCCCGTGACGGTGGTCGACGCCCTGGACGACGACGAGCGTGTCGCCCTCGAAGGACTCCACGACGGGTGGGGTGTGATCGGGGAAGGCCTCGTCGACGATGCGCTGGAGGTGCTCGACGGTGAGCCGCGTGGTCATCAGGACACCCGGCGGTACCGGGCGACGGCGAGCGGCGCGAGCACCGCGATGATCCCGACCGACCACGCGATCGAGATCCACGTCGAGGCGCCGTGGGCCGTGCCCATCATGAGCCCGCGCACGGCGAAGGTCGCCTGGCTCACGGGCTGGTTGTTGGCGAAGGGACGCAGCCACCACGGCATCGAGGCGACGGGCACGAAGACGGCCGAGGCGAAGGTGAGCGGGAAGATCAGCGGGAAGGTCATCGCCTGGGCCGCCTCGGAGTTGGGGGCGGCGAGCCCGACGAAGGCGAAGCCCCACGAGAGGCAGTAGGCGAAGAGCAGCATCACCAGACAGGCCTGCAGGTAGGTCCACACCGAGCCGGTGGGCCGGAAGCCCACGGCGAAGCCCACGCCCGTGATGAGCGCGAGCACGAGGATGTTGCGCACGGTGTCGGCGACCGTGCGCCCCGCGAGCACCGCCATGCGGGCCATCGGCAGCGCGCGGAAGCGCTCGATGAGCCCCTTCTGGAGGTCTTCGGAGAGGCCGATGGCGGTGTTCACCGAGCCGAAGATCGTCGCCTGGGTGAGGATCCCCGGGATGAGGTAGTTCACGTAGTCGCTGCCGGGCACGTTGATCACGCCGCCGAAGACGTAGCGGAAGAGCAGCACGAACATCACCGGCTGGACGAGGGTGAAGACGAGCGCCACCGGGACCCGCGCGATCGCCATGAGGTTGCGACGCGCGATGGTGAGGACGTCCGAGGCGGCCCACACGAGGGCCGGTCGGCTCGACGCGCTCGGGGGCAGCACGCGGGTGCGGGCGAGGTCGGACACGCTCACCCCCGCCGGTGACCGCTCGCAGCGGCCGGCCCGAGGTCACTGCCGTCCTCGGCCTTGTGGCCGGTGAGGGCGAGGAAGACGTCGTCGAGGCTCGGCTCGCGCAACTGGAGCCCCGTCGGGCTGAGCCCGGCGCCGTCCAGGCGGCGCAGCGCGTCGGCGGTGGTCGCGGGTCCGTCGTCCACGGTGATCTCCAGGTTGTGGCCCTCGAGGTTGGCCGGGGTCGCCGACAGGTCCGCCAGCAGCGGGACCGCCCGGGCGGCGTCGTCGGTGCTGGCGAAGCCCACCTCGAGGACGGTCGCGCCCATCTGGGCCTTGAGCTCGCGCGAGGTGCCCTCGGCGATGATCCGGCCGTGGTCGAGCACGACCAGCCGGTCGGCCAGCCGGTCGGCCTCGTCGAGGTACTGGGTCGTGAGCAGCACCGTGGTGCCGCCCTCGACGAGCCGCTCGATGATCGTCCAGAGCTCCGAGCGGCTCTGGGGGTCGAGGCCGGTCGTGGGCTCGTCGAGGAAGAGCAGCGGCGGCTCGGCCACGAGGGCGGCCGCGAGGTCGAGGCGTCGGCGCATGCCGCCCGAGTAGGTCTTGACGACGCGGTTGGCCGCGTCGGCGAGCCCGAAGTCCTCGAGGAGCTGGCGACTCTTCGCGACGACGTAGGGCTTGGCGAGGTGGTTGAGCAGCCCCACCATGCGCAGGTTCTCGAAGCCGGTGAGGTTCTCGTCGACCGTGGCGAACTGGCCCGCGAGCCCGATGCGTCGGCGCACCTCCTCGGGCTGGGCGACCACGTCGTAGCCGGCGACGACGGCCCGCCCGCTGGTGGGCCGCAGGATCGTCGAGAGGATGCGCACCATGGTCGTCTTGCCCGAGCCGTTGGGGCCGAGGAGCCCGAAGACCCGACCGGCCGGGACCGAGAGGGAGACGCCGTCGAGGGCCCGGACCTCACCGTCTCTGAAGGTGCGCACGACCTCGTGGGTCTCGACCGCGACGTCGGGCATGGCCGGAGTCTACGGTGGCCCTCGACCCGCGCGGGCCGTCCGCCCACCCGGTACCGTCGTGAGCGTGGCCCTTTCGGAGGACGAGATCGCCCGCGTGCGCGCGGCGACCGACATCGTCGCGCTGATCACCGAGTCGGTCGCCCTCAAGCGCTCGGGCCAGCGCTGGGTGGGGCTCTGCCCCTTCCACGGCGAGCGGACCCCCTCGTTCTCGGTCAACGCCCAAGAGGGCCGCTACTACTGCTTCGGCTGCCGGGCCGCCGGAGACCAGATCACCTGGGTGCGCGAGACCCAGCACCTCGACTTCGTCGAGGCCGTGCGCCACCTGGCTGAGCGTGCCGGAATCGAGCTGCGCGAGGACGCCTACGCCGGGCCGGCCCGCCGGGAGCGCCAGGCGGCCCTCGAGACGATGACGAGGGCCGTCGACTGGTACCACGAGCGACTCCTGAACTCACCCGACGCGCGGCCCGCGCGCGACTACCTGCGCTCGCGCGGGATCAGCGGCGAGGTCGCCCGCCGGTTCCACCTCGGCTGGGCGCCCGACGAGTGGGACGCCCTCACCCGCGCCCTCTCGCTCGACGCCAAGGTCCTCGAGGCCACCGGCCTCGGCTTCGTGAACCGCCGCGGCCGGCTCCAGGACTTCGTGCGGGGTCGGGTGATCTTCCCGATCTTCGACCCCTCGGGCAAACCCGTCGCCCTGGGCGGGCGGATCCTGCCGGGCGCTCCCGAGCGCCCCGACGGGCGCGTCGAGCCCAAGTACAAGAACAGCCCCGAGACCGCCATCTACTCCAAGCGCAAGACCCTCTACGGACTGCACCTGGCCAAGGACGACGTCGTGCGCACCGGGGAGATCGTCGTGTGCGAGGGCTACACCGACGTCATCGCCTTCTTCGGCGCCGGCGTGCCCCGGGCCGTCGCCACCTGCGGGACGGCCCTCGGCGAGGACCACTTCCGGGTGATGCGCAACTTCGCCCAGCGCATCGTGCTCGCCTACGACGCCGACGGCGCGGGCCAGAGCGCGGCCGCCTCGGTCTACCAGTGGGAGCGCCAGCACGAGGTCGACGTCGTCGTCGCCCACCTGCCCGACGGGCTCGACCCCGCCGAGCTCGCCCAGCGCGACCCCGCGGCGCTGGCCCGGGCCGTCGCCGAGGCCGTGCCCTTCTTGCGCTTTCGCCTCGAGCGGGTTCTTGCCGGCGCCGACACCACCAGCGTCGAGGGACGCGCGCGCGCCGGCGAGCTCTGCGCGGCGGTGATCGCCGAGCATCCGAGCGACCTCACCCGTGACCAGTACGTGATGGACGTGGCCGACCGGCTCCGCCTCGAGCCCCGCGCGCTGCGCGAGGCCGTCGCGGCTCACCAGCGCGGCGCGCGCGGCGCCGCGGGGCCCGCTCCGCGAC
>NCBE01000160.1 GCA_002255565.1 Actinobacteria bacterium 21-73-9 | reverse complement strand
CCCTCGTCGAGCACGTAGCCGTCCACCGTGACGCTCGCGAGGCGTCCCCCGAGCACCGGTGCGCGCTCGAGCACCAGCACCGAGCGGCCACTCGCGTTGAGCACCTGGACCGCGCGCAGTCCGGCGAGGCCCGCACCGACCACGATGACGTCAACTGGCTCCACGAACTAGGCACGCTACCAACCAACGACGAGAGCCGGGCCCAGGGCCCGGCTCTCGTCGTGGAATCGCAGGTGGCGACTCGTTACATCATGCCGCCCATGCCGCCCATGCCGCCGTCGCCCATCGGGGCACCGGCTGGCTCGGGCTTGTCGGCGACGATCGCCTCGGTCGTGAGCAACAGCGCCGCGATGGACGCCGCGTTCTGCAGCGCCGACCGGGTCACCTTGGCGGGGTCGATGACCCCGGCCTTCACGAGGTCGACGAGCTCACCGGTGGCCGCGTTGAGCCCGATCGAGCCCTTCGCGTCGGCGACCTCTTGCACCTTGACCGCGCCCTCGAAGCCGGCGTTGGCCGCGATGTGGCGTAGCGGTGACGAGAGTGACAGCGCGACGATCCGCGCCCCGGTCGCCTCATCGCCCTCGAGCGTCTCGATCAGCGTCTCGACGTCGGCGCGCGCGCGTACGAGCGCGGTGCCACCGCCGGCGACGATTCCCTCGTCGATGGCGGCGCGCGTCGCGGACAGCGCGTCCTCGATGCGGTGCTTCTTCTCCTTCAGCTCGACCTCGGTCGCGGCGCCGACTTTGACGACGGCCACGCCACCGGCGAGCTTGGCGAGACGCTCTTGGAGCTTCTCGCGGTCCCAGTCCGAGTCGGTCTCTTCGATCTCGCGCTTGAGCTGGGCCACCCGGCCGGCGACGTCGGCGGCACTGCCCGATCCGTCGACGATGGTGGTGGCGTCCTTGGTCACGACGACCCGGCGAGCCCGGCCGAGCAGGTCCACCGTCGACGAGGGTCGCGAGGGCTTCGCCGTCGACGTCCTCGGCGACGATCAAGAGGGCGCGACCCGACTGCATGACCTTCTCGAGCACGGGCACGAGGTCGTGCACGGCCGAGATCTTGGCGCTCGTGAAGAGGATGTAGGGGTCGTCCAGCACCGCTTCCTGGCGCTCGGCGTCGGTCACGAAGTAGGGCGACAGGTAGCCCTTGTCGAACTGCATACCCTCGGTGAGCTCAAGCTCGATGCCGAAGGTGTTGGACTCCTCGACCGTGACGGTGCCGTCCTTGCCGACCTTGTCGATGGCGTCGGCGATGACCTCGCCGATCGAGGCGTCAGCGGCCGAGATGGTCGCCACCTGGGCGATCTGGTCCTTGCCCTCGACGACCTGGCTCTGGTTCGCGATCGAGGCGACCGCGGCCTTGACCGCCAGCTCGATGCCGCGCTTGAGACCGGCCGGATTCGCCCCGGCGGCCACGTTGCGCAGACCCTCCTTGATGAGGGCCTGGGCGAGCACGGTCGCGGTGGTCGTACCGTCACCGGCGACGTCGTTGGTCTTGGTCGCGACCTCTTTGACGAGCTGGGCGCCCATGTTCTCGAAGGGGTCCTCGAGCTCGACCTCACGGGCGATGGACACGCCGTCGTTGGTGATCGTCGGGGCACCGAACTTCTTGCCGATCACCACGTTGCGGCCCTTCGGCCCGAGGGTGACCTTGACCGCGTCGGCCAGCTTGTCCACGCCGGCCTCGAGGCCGCGGCGGGCCTCTTCGTTGAATTTCAGCAGCTTGCTCATCGGCGACTACTTGGTGATCGTCGCGAGGACGTCGCGGCTCGAGAGGATCAACAGGTCCTCGCCGTCGACGGCGATCTCGGTCCCGCCGTACTTCGAGTAGACGACGGTGTCACCGACGGCGACGCCGGTGGGAATCAGCTCACCGGACGACTCGGCGCGACGCCCCGGTCCGACGGCGAGTACTTCACCCTGCTGGGGCTTCTCTTTGGCGGTGTCGGGGATGACGAGGCCGGAAGCCGTGGTGGCCTCGGCGACGTTCGGCCGGACGACGATCCGGTCCTCGAGGGGGTTGAGCTTCATGGTGACTGCCTCCTGTGCGTCTAGCACTCGTATAGTGCGACTGCCAATTTAGCAGACGAAGTCGCCGAGTGCCAACCTGGCCGCGGGGCCAGGCCGTAGAGTCGCGGACGGGAGGAATCGATGGCAATCGGCGCGGCGGCGTCCAACGACGGACTGACGGGCGCCCAGCGTCGCGACGTGGCACTGCTCGCCATCTTTCGGGGCATCTCGTTCCTCGGCGACGGCCTGGCGCTGGTGGCGCTCTACCTGCGCGTCGCGCCCGAGGGCCACGCCTGGGCCGTGGCCGCGCTCGGGATCGCCGCGATGGCCCCGGTGGCGCTGCTCGCCCCACTCGCCGGCCACGTCGTGGACCGCGTGCGCGCCAAACCACTACTGGTCACGCTCGGCCTGGTCGAGGCCCTCGTGAGCGTCGGGCTCGGCTACTGGCACGCCCTGGCGACGACCATCGTGCTCGTGGTGGTGCTCAACGTCTCGATCTCCTTCTCGATGCCCGGCTACTCGGCGCTGCTGCCGGCGATCGTGGGCGACGAGCACATCAATCACGCGATGGGCACCCTGCAGGCCGTCCAGGGACTCGCCTACGTCGCCGGACCGATGCTCGGTGGGCTGCTCGTGGGCTGGACCGGTCAGAGCGTGCCGCTCTACGTGGACGCGGTCAGCTTCGCGCTCGGCACGATCGGCACGGCCCTGCTCTCGGCCGACCGGCGCCCGACCCCCCACGCCGAGGGAGCGGATCGTCGCATGACCGCCGGGCTGCGCCACGTCTTCACCGACACCGTGCTCGCGCCGGTCGTGCTCGACTTCTTCGTCTTCCTGCTGGCGCTCGGAATGGTGAACGTCGCCGAGGTCTTCTTCGTCATCAAGACCCTGCACGGCACGCCACTCGACTACGGCGCGCTCGGCGCCGCCTTCAGCGTCGGCACCATCGCGGGTTCGCTCGTCGCACGACGGCTGAGCCAGGACCTCTACGCCATGACCCGCCTGCTGCTCGGCAACGTCGTGGCGGCCGGGCTGAGCGTCACCGCGGTCAGCTACGTCGCGACCGTCACCCAGATCTACCCCCTGATGCTCGTCGCCGGGGTGACGGTCGGGGTGATCAACGTCATCGCGATGTCGCTCATGACGCTGCGCACCGCCGAAGCGCTGCGCGGGCGGACCTTCGCGGCGGTGAACGCCGTCACCCAGAGCGCCCAGGTCGGCGCCTACCTCCTCGGCGGCCTGGCCTTAAGCGCGTACACGCCGCGCGCCGTCTACCGGTTCGGCGGGGCCGCGGCCACCGTGGCGGCGGTCGTGTTCGGGCTCATCGCGCTGCGCGGCGCCGCGCGCACGCGTGACGCCGCGGCCCTTCAGGGGTAGTGACGCTCGATCCGCCAGCCCTCGCCCGTCCTCGTGTACCACACGCGGTCGTGCAGGCGGTCGGCGCGCTGCTGCCAGAACTCGACGAAGCTCGGGGTGAGCCGGTAGCCGCCCCAGTTGGCCGGACGCGGCACCTCGCGG